>DXLY01000120.1:430-4679 GCA_019414465.1 Collinsella sp. | reverse complement strand
CACCGAAACGCCACGACCGCGCGTGATGAAGCCGACGATGTCGTCGCCCGTCACGGGGTTGCAGCAATGCGCCAGACGGACCAGCAGTCCGCTGTTGCTCTCGCCCTTGACGATAATGCCGTTGCTGGCGCTCTTGCCACGCTTTTGCGGCTTGCGGTTGGAGCCGCGGGCCGGCTGTTTCACGACCTCGGCGATAGCCTCGGCCTTGGTGACCTGTTCCTCGGGCTTGGGGTCCAAGATTTGCTCGACCTTGTTACCCACAGCGCGCGGGGCAACCTTGCCGGCGCCGACGGCGGCAAACAGGTCCTCAAGCTGCTTGTAGTTAAACTGCTCCGCCACGGCGTTGAGCGCACGCGTGGATCGCGGCGTAGAGATGCCATACCCGCGCTTGCGCAGGTCCTTGGCCAGTATATCGCGGCCGGCAGCAGCGTCATCGTCTTTGGTCGCGGCGGCGAAATAACGGCGAATCTTTGACTTGGCCGAAGGAGTCTTAACGATCTTGAGCCAATCACGCGACGGCTTGGAACTCTTGTTGGTCAGGATTTCAACGCGGTCGCCCGTCTTGATTTCGTGCGTGAGCGGGGCCACCGCACCGTTGATCTTAGCGCCGACGCAGTGGTTGCCCACCTCGGTGTGAACGGCGTAGGCAAAGTCGAGCGGCGTGGAGCCGGCACGAAGCGCCATGACCTCGCCCTTGGGTGTAAAGACAAAGATCTCCTGATCGAACAGATCAACCTTCAGCGAGTGCAGGTATTCCTTGGCGTCCGTAATCTCATCAGACGCTGCCCAATCGAGCGAATGTTTGAGCCAGTTAATCTGGTCGTCCAGACGCTGGGCATCATTGGTCTTAGACGCAGACGATCCGCCCGACTTCTTATAGAGCCAGTGGGCGGCAATGCCGTACTCGGCCTGCTCATGCATCTCATAGGTTCGAATCTGAATCTCGAGCGGGCGGGCCGTGGGGCCGATAACCGTCGTGTGGAGCGACTGGTAGTTATTAACCTTGGGCATGGCGATATAGTCTTTAAAGCGACCGGGCATGGGGTGCCACAGTGTATGCACCGCGCCGAGCGTGGAGTAGCAATCGCGCACCGAATGCGTGATGACGCGCAGTGCCACCAGGTCGTAGATCTCGGAGAACTCCTTGCCCTTGCGCTTCATCTTTTGGTAGATGGACCAATAGTGCTTGGAGCGGCCATTGATCTGGAAGCCCTCCAGGCCGATGCGGTTGAGCTCGTCGGTGAGCGTCTTGATGGTCTCGGCCAGATAGCGCTCACGGACCTCACGAGACTCCGCCACCATGCGCGCGATGCGCTGGTAGGCGTCGGGCTCAAGGTAGAAGAAGGACAGGTCCTCGAGCTCCCACTTAATAGAGCTCATGCCCAGACGGTCGGCCAGGGGCGCATACACGTCCATGGTCTCGCGAGCCTTAAACAGGCGACGGTCCTCACGCAGGGCTGCAAGGGTGCGCATGTTGTGCAGACGGTCGGCAAGTTTGACGATAATGACGCGGATGTCCTTGGACATGGCGAGGAACATCTTGCGCAGCGTAAGCGCCTGCTTCTCGTCCATGCTATCGACTTCGATGTTGGTGAGCTTGGTCACGCCATCGACGAGCTCGGCAACCGTATCGCCAAACAGGCCGGACACATCGGCGAGCGAGGTCTCGGTATCCTCGACGGTATCGTGCAGCAGCGCGGCGCACACCACATCGCAGTCCATCTTGAGATCGGCCAAAATGATGGCCACCTCGACGGGATGGTTGATGTACATCTCACCCGAACGGCGCTTTTGGTTGCAGTGCTTCTCGGCAGCAAAGCAATAGGCCTGCTCCACCTTGGAGAAGTCGTCCTCATTCATATATTTGAGGCACAGGCGCTCCAGCTTGTCGTAGCTGTCCGCCATAATCTCGGGCGGCAGCTCATCGGCATGCTTATAGTGCTCCATCTCCGAGAACGGTTGGAGGGTGGAATCATGGGCGGTACGGGCTGCGGCATCCATCGAGGTCCCCTTCCCCTAGGCCCGCGGTACGATCGGGCGGTTAACTTTGGCTAGCATATCAGAAGCGCACGAATCAAGCGCCCAACTCCGGAAAGCCGAGAACTCCATGCGCGAGCGCAAGCCCTCCAAATAGCGGATTGACCTGCTCAATTGCACACGGCCGGGGTTTTCGGCCATCGCAATGCGACGGGTGTCATCAAACCCCGAAACGCGACAGAAGCCAAGCTCTTCGAAGATTCCCAGACCGCTTGCCACCGAGCGCTCGTCAACCGGCGTGCGGGCATCGATGGCAAGGCACATCTGCGCGATGTCGATATCGCTCGCACTAAATGAGTCGGCTCCGGTCTTGCCGCGGTTGGAGCGCCACATAGTCTGCAGCGCGCGATAGAGCGTGACGAGCTCGTCGCGCTCGGGCGCGTAGCAGTCGAGCAGGCGCTCGTTAATGCGAGCGTCACGCGACGAATAGAGCAGGTGAATCACGGCAGGTTGCCCGTCGCGACCGGCGCGTCCGCTCATCTGGTTGAACTCAATGCTGCCAAACGGCATGTGATAGAGCACGACATGGCGGATATCGGGCAGGTTCACGCCCTCACCAAAGGCAGAGGTCGAAACGATGCAACTGAGGCTTCCGTCACGAAACGCTTCCTCCACGCGGCGACGATCGGAGCGCGCAAGCCCCGCGTTATAGAATGCGATGCGGGTCGCGCAATCGGGTACCCGCTTGCGCAGCGTCTTAGCAAGCGCCACGGACTGGTCGCGCGAGTTGACGTAGATGACGGTCTTCTCCCCCGTAGCCACGATTGACACCAGGCGGTTCTCGCGGCTCGCAAGGTCCCGGTCATCCTCGAGCCGCAAGTTCTCGCGCACCGTCTCGTCGACCACTGTACGGGTAATCGGTAGCACGCGGGCGAGCTCGGCCACAACCGGAGCCGTTGCGGTGGCAGTCGCGGCCAGAACGACCGGGTCACCCAGGGCCTTGAGGATATCGGGCATGTCGAGATAGGCACTGCGGTCGCCGCCCTTGGCAAGACCGGCATGATGCGCCTCATCGATAACGACAAACCCGATACGCCCCGAGCGCGCAAAGCGATCACGGTGAATAGACAGGAACTCAGGCGTCGTGAGCACGATGCCGGTGCGGCCCGAAGCCAAGCCGGCAAACACGTCATCGCGCGCCGCCTCCACGGTCTCGCCGGTCAACACGCCCACGCCAATGCCGAGCGCAGCCATCGTCGACGAGAGGTGATAGGCCTGGTCAGCAACGAGCGCACGCAGCGGATAGACAAAGATGCTCGCACGCCCACGAAGGACCGCCTCGCGCGCGGCGTGCACATGGAAGATGAGCGACTTGCCACGCCCCGTCCCCATAACAGCCAAAACGCTCTGGTGGTCGGCGAGGGCGTCGAGTGCCTCGACCTGCGCGCGATGTGGCTGGTTCGAGCCGATAAAGCTATGGATAAGCGAGCGCGTGAGCTCGGTATAAGAAAGCTGGGCGAGCGTCTCGCGTTTACGCGACTCCAGACGCAGGCCAGAATCCGCCGGCTGCACGCCGCGGCGAAGCTCACATGCCGGATCGTCGATATTGGGCGCCGCGGTATCGCGCACCAAGACATCTTTGATCATGAGCTTGGGCTTCACACGTCCCTGCCAATGCTCGGCCACTGCCTCGAACACCAGGTCGACGGCGCTATCGCAATTGATGAGCTTATCGATCTGCGGCACGCGGAACATAATGGCCGGCACGCTCGCGGCGCCATCGGTCGCCACAAAGCGCATGTGCTCGCCGGTTTTGCCCACCACGGCGCGATCGCACATCGTCACGCCCTCGGCGGCCAGAAGCGGCACCTTATTGCCCTGGCCAAACGGCTCAAGACGGGAGATTTGCTCGATGGTCTCGATATTTAGCTCGGAGAGGTCAACGGTGGCGGCAACCTCGTCGGTGTCCTCAAAGTCCTCGGCGGGAAGCTCGGACAGCACGGCGGAAAGGCGACGGCGGAACTCGTCGAGCTTGGACGCCTCGATGGTCACGCCCACCGCACCCGCATGCCCGCCGCGACGAATCAGCAGATCCGAGCAGCGCTCGACAGCGTCGAACAGGTTGACCTTGCCCACCGAGCGACCCGAACCGCGAGCGATACCGTCTTCGATCGAGAACAGCAGCGCCGGCACGTGATAACGGTTGGTCAGGCGGCTCGCTACGATACCCTTGACGCCCTCGTGCCAGCCCTCGCCACCCACGACGATTGCG
>DXLY01000120.1:0-420 GCA_019414465.1 Collinsella sp. | reverse complement strand
CCGCCATCATAGGTCTCCTCGACCTTTGCCATGGCATCGCGCGTGAGCTCCGCCTCGATCTCGCGACGCTGACGGTTAATCTCCTCGAGCTCGGCCGCCAGCGCGCTTGCCTCGATGGGATCGCGGGCAAGCAGCAGGTCGAGCGCCAGCTTGGGATCGGCCATGCGGCCGGCGGCGTTCAAGCGGGGAATGAGCGAAAACGACAGGCCATCGGCCGTAATACTAGAGAGGTCGGCCTTGGCGAGCGCGGCCAGCGCGATATAGCCGGGGCGGGCGGTCACGCGCATCTGCTGGATGCCCTCGGCGACCAGCGCGCGGTTCTCGGGCGTCAGCGGCATCATGTCGGACACGGTACCCAGCGCCGCGACCTCGATCAGCGAACGCCAATACGACGGCTTGCCCAGACGCTCGCCCAGGACC
>DXLY01000012.1:31827-33529 GCA_019414465.1 Collinsella sp. | reverse complement strand
GCCATTTTTTACCATCGACCGGATCGCCAAATACCTCTACAAACCGTGATTTGACGCTCTCCTTGAGAGCGGCGATTTGCTGTCGTTTGCTATTGATTTCATCTGTTAAGCGATTGAAATCGTCGATGAGGGCTCTCTGCTCGGAGAGCGTCGGGACTGGGATGGGGTATTTGAGCAGCTCATCCTTGTCTCCGCGAGGCCTGCCGGTTCCCGTGAAGGTGGACATATCGTAGTCGAAGAAGTCCTTCTGCCACAGGAGCAGATGGAGAAACTCGGGCAATAGGCTGTCGGTATTTATGCTTCGGAATACCAAAACGTCCTTGGAGCACGCCCCATCGCGGTCTGCGAGCCAAATCTTCTGCAGATAGGGGCGAATATTGGAGACGAGCGTGTCTCCCTTCTTGTATGCGGTGCCAGCACTTGCCGGAAGCTCTCCACTATAGGTGGTTATGCCGCCACGGTCCTTGACCATGTTTTCCGTTGTTACGTAAGTGTCGGTGGTAATGGAACTCTGGGCCACGCTGTTGGTAACGTAGGATGTGATGTCTCTAAGCGTCTTGACTACGGTGCCCTGGGCGAACGAGCGGGGCTTGTAGAAAGAGCGGGGAATCGTAAGAGTCTCGTCGAACTTATCGGCATCAAAGTCAATGAAATCGGCGGTCTTGGCATAGTAGTAGTACTGGGCAAGGTCGCCGGGCTCAACCTGCTCGCCGGAGAACCATGCTCTGATGATGCCGCTTAGCGAGTTCGTGTCGTCCGATTCGTTGTCCGAATAGAGCACGCCCTCACCATCGATGGGCTGTATCCCCTCGTTGCCTTTGCGATTGCTCCATTTGTAGCCAAGGAAAGAGGCGATTTCCTTGGTCGTGTTAGGTGAGTTGATGATGAGCGTCTGTTCACCGCAGACGAGACCCCAAACGCGCAGGCGTTTGCGCTCTTCCTTGTGCGCATGGCGATAGAACAGCTCGTTCTCTGCTTTGAGCCGTGAGTTCTTGTCGGCCGCCTTCCAAGTCTTGCTCTTCCGAAGGGTCTTGAGCTCCTTCGATGATTCGAAAAGATGGCAATAAACGCTGAAGTGGCGAGTGTTTGCCCATTCGTTCCAGTTAGCCTCTCCTGCGAGAAAAGCCCGGTAAGTATCTCCGTCTACATTAATTGTGCCGAGATAAGCGTTGAAAGCGCTTTCGTCTCTCCAGCCAGTGAGCTTCCTGCGCTCAAAAACAGCGTCAACGAAATCAAGTGCGTTCGCATTGCGGGGCGGGATCTCGTCAAAGCGACGTAGGAACATAATTGCGACGTTTGTTCCTGTGGCCGCGAATGTGCCTGATCCAAACCTGGCGATGGAGACGATCTCGAAGGAGCTCAAAAGCACATCGCGTGCGGCCATGAAACTCGAGCTCGTGCTCTTGTCGAGGATCGAGGTGGGGAGGACGATGGCGGCGTAGCCTCCGGGCCGAACAAGCTGTGCCGCACGCTCGACAAAGAGGGTCTCGATTTCCGAGCCGCTATCGCTGATGGTTTCCAGCACTTTGAGTTCGTTGTTGTGAAGCTTGAGATGCGGTTTGAAGGCCGCTACAGAGTACGGGGGATTGGCGACAAGAATGTCGAAGCGTCCCCTGTCGGTTCGGCTGTCGATTCCCTTGTCGGGATAATTTTCAAGTCCGTCGCCGAAGACCACGTTGCTCTGCCCTGCGCCATGCATGTA
>DXLY01000012.1:26076-31817 GCA_019414465.1 Collinsella sp. | reverse complement strand
GTCCTTCTCGATGCCGACGAGATTGTCTCTGACCCAGTCGGCGTCTCCGAGGTCATCCTCTATGGTCGGATCATATTGGCATGCGGCGTCGGAGATTTCTTCGAATCCTTCTGTGAGAAAGTGCCCCGCGCCACAGGCGTAATCGATAACGCGTGGATAGTGCACGGCACCAGCCTCGTCCTGCACGATGCTGTCGAGTGGGAGTGACTTCCAAATAAAACGGGTGATGGGCACAGGTGTGAAGAATTGGCCCTCGTTTTGCTTAAAGCCCTGATTAAGGAGCTGTTCGAAGAGGTCGCCCAAGAATTGAATGTCTTGAGTTCCTACGATGCGATACGGCTGTAGAAGTTGCACCGTCTCTACGAGTACCTTGCCGTTCTGAAGAAAGAGTTCCTCGTTGTGGACGTCTTTGAACGCAAAGTCATTGTTGGTATAGAACTTGAGCTTGCGCAGCGTGCCGTTCAGCTCCTCGATGAGCTTCTTGCGGTGCTGGCCCGTATAGTTGCTTATGAGGTTTTCGGCGTAGTCGTTGGGAACGTACAGGACCTCTTCCCGCATGAGCTTTCTCATGCCGTCTGAGTGGAGTCTCTGGAGCCTGTCCTGGAGCGTTTCGTAGGTGTCGCGTCCTTGGCGGTATTGGAACTCAATCTCCTGGGTTGGCATTTTCGAGAGCTCGTCTTGGAGCTTCGCGATAAAGAGCGCGATAAGGCGATTGAAGGCGTTCTCTTTATCGGAGACGTTGTTGTGGCGGAGGATTTCCTCGAAGCGGTTGACGATGCTGTCTTCGGCCCTGAAGTCGACAAGGTCCTTCTTGAGAAGGGGAGGAACCATCGGGTGGTATGCCGTCGACCTATCGCCAAAGAGGATGTTTCCCTCGACTTGTTGGTTGTACGTTTCCGTCCAAACTTGATGGAGCTGTTCCACTGTATGGGCGTCGCGGTAGAGCGCAATGGTGTCATCGCGTTTGGCGAGCGCGATGAAGTTCTCGTCATCGCTGCAGTTAATTGAAACCTGGTCTGGCACGATTTCGTTGTTGATGAAATCGCATGCAAAGAGTACCAACCAGCGAGTCGCGCGCTCTTGTTGCCAATAGGAGAGGAGTTGCCCTCCGTCTGACTGCATGTTCTTGAATTCGTTTTTGAACTCGGTTCCAGGGGTCTTGCATTCGACGATTGCGAGTGTGTCGCCCCTCTCGTCATTAATGCAGATATCAGCGCGGCCGCTCTTTTGTTCGTGCCCAAGGGCCCATTCGCGCTCCAGCTCAAGTGATTCGGGGCGATATCCTTTGTCGAGGAGCATGGTTACGCAGGCGAGTACGACGAAGTTCTCGTTATCGGAAAAGTTACAAGTTGTGTCTTTGTTGACTTTGAACCCCAGGTCTTTCGGGTAGCCGATGCGTTTCTTGGAAAAATCGACCGTGATTTGCGCGCTGGTCTCTTCCCAGGATTTCTGATAAACGGTGCCGTCGCCCGAGGGCTCGTAGCACAGAGCCCTAAGTGCGTCGCGAAGATTGTCCAGAGTAATCATCTAATGTCTCCGTAGCTGCGAGGTGAAAACACAATTCGCTAATTTTATCGCAGAGGGCGCCGTAAGAACGTAGTGTGATTGGCGGTGCTGCTGCTTGCCAGGGCATTTGATTGGATGATGACGCGCACGGGGCGGGATTCGCCAGTCCGCTAAGCCACGCTGGCAACAGTAGCGTACCAGGCGGTTGCTTGCAGAGATCCTCACGCGCGCCGTGCTTGAACCACTGGAGGTACGTGTTTCTCGTCGTGCGTCCATCGGTGACCGATCCGCCTTTTACTAAACAAGTTTATCGAGCGCGCGAAGCGATTGAGCCAATGGCGAAGCTCCAACTTATTCGTCAACTCATGGGCAAGCCACCCGAGACTACTCATTTCTCCTACTAGCAATGAAGGTCTGCGACCTGCAGTTTTGCAAACTGCTTGAAAGCCACCCGATGAGATACCCCCGATTTCCACTTGGAATCGGGGGTATTTTTATTTACAGGCTTTAGCCTGTGCGGGGCGCGCAGCGCGCCGCATCAGAAACCACCCGCTATGCGGGTGGGGCCAAACGGCTTTACAAAGCCGCCCCCTCGCCGGACACTTGCGATTGTTCAGGCCGCAAGGAATCCGAGTCGAGAGGGCGGTGGTGGCGTATGGCCCAGAAGGCCTACGGCCTGTCGCACACGAAGTGGACGTGCAAGTACCACGTCGTGTTCACGCCGAAGTATAGGCGCAAAGTCATCTACAACCAAATAAGGTCCGACCTTGGGGAGATCTTCAGGAAGCTCTGCCAGTACAAGGGGATAGAGGTCATCGAGGGGCACCTGATGCCCGACCACGTCCACATGCTGCTGGCGATACCGCCGAAGTACAGCGTGTCCAGCGTGATGGGCTACCTGAAGGGGAAGAGCTCGCTGATGGTATTCGACAGGCACGCGAACATGAAGTACAAGTTCGGCCACAGGAAGTTCTGGGCCGAGGGCCACTGCGTGTCCACCGTCGGCCTGAACGAGGCCACGATCGCGAAGTACATCCGGGAGCAGGAGAAGGCCGACATCGCGCTCGACCGGCTGAGCGCCAAGGAGTACGAGGACCCCTTCGATAGGGGGCCGGGGCGTAAATAGCGCCGGTTTGACCGGCCCGTCACGGGTCAATCTGCAGTGCGGCCCGAACCCCGTGAGGGCCGGCGCCTTTAGACGCGTGCCGGAAATCCAAGGGTTACACCCTAAGAGCAAACCACCCCTTCTAGGGGTGGTTTTGATTTAAGCGTCCACGCATGAAACACGGCGCGATGAACTGCGCTGCTCGTCGCCCGTCCGCGCCGCCGAGAGCAGGGCGCCCAAATCGGCCTGGATCGCCCCTGCCTTGCTTCCAAGCTGCAACGGAGCCGAGCCGCCCGAGATGTTTACGCTCAAAAGGTGCGCATCCGGCAGCTTCGCGGTCATGCTCCAGAACGGGAGCGTGATGATGCCGGGGGTCATCTCGCCCACGCCGAGCTCCAGCAACAGCACGCGGCGATCGCTGCGCTCGCGCACGAAGTGCTCGTATCGTCCGAGGCTCTCGCGCCAGGCCGCACCCTGCAGAAACGTGTCGTCGCGCACCCACGGCACAAGCTGCCAGCCGCAATGCGGGCATCGGGGGATATCCTCGCTGAGGACCTCGAACCCCGCCATGCCCGCGAGCATGCGTTCGACGTAGGGGCTCGCGTCGAAGAGCTCGTCGCAGCATGGCTGCTTGCATTGAAGGTGCGCGAAGCTTCCCTGATAGTTGCAGATCCTCTCGGTGGGAAACGTCTTCTCGACTTGGGTGTCTACATTGGTGCTCAGGATGAAGTAGTCCTTATGGCCGATGAGGGACCGTAGGTCGAGATAGGGCTGCGAGGCCAGCTCGCGCAGCATGAAGTCGATGTATCGCGCATAGTATGCCCATCGCTGCTCGAGGCTGGGGTAGAGGTGGTAGAAGCCGTCGAAAAGGCTCTTGAAGCCAAAGGCTTGCTGCCAGTCCGTCATTCCGGCGCGCGCCATGCCTGCGCGGTTGTAATGGTTGAACCCGGCGGCGCTTGACATGCCCGAGCCGATGCCGACGATGATGGCGTCGGCATCGTCGATAAGGCTTCGAAGCCTATACGCTTCCCTCTCTAGAGACGGCATTGGGCAATCTCCTCGAAAGTCGGGGCCATATCGCCGTCAACGAGAATCGTCTCGCACGATGCATCGGGCGCCATAGCCTGGCTGTAGTTGAACACGATGTAGGTGGCGTGCTCGCAGACGTTCGCGATCTGGGCGAGCATGTGCTTTATGATGCCGTTACGCAGTCCCACGCCAAGTTCGAGGATGGCGACCCTGCCGTTGCGATGGGCTTGCACAAGGCGCTCGAGCTCCTCGAGCTGGGTCATGGCGAGGGCGTCTGGATGGGCGAGGCGCCGCTCGTCAACCGACGTGCGCGTGCTCCCCTCAGTCTCGAGCACGCGCTCCTCGTCGAACCCGGCGCGCGCGAAGTGCCCGTCGATGTTGCATGTGACCACGAAGGTGTCGGCGTGCTCCGTAAGACGCCGCAGCCCGTTCATGAGCGAGCCGGGCTCATATTCGAGATACTCCTTTTGATGGAACCGCTCGGCCCATCGGCGTCGCACGCTGGCATCCGGGGAAGCGAGCCCCTGCAGTATGCAGCCGATGCCGTCTGCCTGAGCGAGGTCGCCGTACGCCTCTTGGAAATGAGCATCGGCGCAGAAAAGGTTGAGCCCCTCCGCCATGTCGAGTCCGTTGCTAGCGCCGATGATGACAAGATCCGCTTCGGCTAGCGCCCTGCCTATGCGAACTGCTTTCGCCGTCTCCATGCGCTACCTCCCCAGCGTCTTGCGCACGTCGGCAAGCACGTCGGCGATGTCGGCGCGAACGGCGAGCCCCCGATCCTCGATCGCGCGGGGGAGAAACTGCGTCTTGTTGTTTACGGCGATGTAGCTGGCCTGCGGTAACTGCGCCGTGAGGGCCCAGAACGGCTCCTGGATAAACGCGGGCGTCATGCGGCCCACACCCAGCTCGAGGAAGAGGATCCTCTGCCGTGCGTGCGCGTCGAGCCAGTCGGACACCTTGCGGTACTGCTCCTCGTAGAGTTCGCCCTGCAGGAAGTTGCCGTAGCCGCGAACCCAGGGGAACGCCTCTGCCCCGCAGTGCGGGCAGCGCGGCACGAGCTCTGTCGGAACCTCAAGGCCGTCTCCCATGGCCTCTACCATGCGGGAGACCGGCTCGACCGCATCCCACACCGCGTCGGTGCAACAGTGGGAGCACTGAAAGAAGCGGTGGTCGCCTTGGATCTCTGCCACTTTCTCCCAGGGATAGAGCTTCACAAACTGCGTGTCCTGGTTGGTGGTGAGCACGAAGAAATCCTTCTCGGCGATAATGGTGTCGAGGTCCCTGTAGGGCTTGCGCAGCGGGGCGTTGAGCGTGGTGTCGAGGAAGGTGGCGAGGTATCCCCAGCGCGCCTCGGCGGTGGGCCAGCGGTAGAACGACCCCTCGAAAGCGCCCTTGAAACCGTAGCGCTCGGCGAATTTGCCGAAATGCCTGCGATAGGTTGCGTTGTCCTCGTAATAGAAGTCGCCGCCGCCCGCCGCGGAGAGCCCAGAGGCCCCGCCCACCAGCACGCAATCGGCTTCCTCGATCATGCGGGCGAAGTCCCTGATTTGCTGGTCGTAGGGCTCGGGCTCGCGGTCACTCAGCTCATAGGGCGTGCCGCCGCTGCGGTAGGCGGCCTGAAGGGAAAACGATTGGTTGGTGAGCTCGATAACGAGCTGCTCGTACAGGGTCACTGGATACCTTCTTTCAGCTATTATAAACAGGTGTCTATAAAAAGTATCCATGTCGATTTGCTTAAGAGCAATGAACAGCTTCGGCCTGCTGTCGATAAACGAGCGTTTGCCGGGCATTGTCGAGCGTTGCAATTGGAGGGGTAATGGAAGCGGGGAAGATCGATCGTCGCCGACGCTATACACTCTCGGTCATACGGGAGGCGTTCTTCGCGCTGCTGGCCGAGGTCGGCTTCGCGAAGATGACGGTAGCGGATATTTGCCGCCGCGCCGATATCAACCGTGGCACGTTCTATCTGCACTACGAGGACAAGTTCGCCCTGCTCGACGCGCTTATCGACGAGGCCTTGGCGGCGGTGCCGCCGCTCGAGGGAACGGAGGCGGGTGCCCTCTGCCAGCGTCCGCCGGCAAACGATGACTATTATCTGCTC
>DXLY01000012.1:0-26066 GCA_019414465.1 Collinsella sp. | reverse complement strand
GCGTACGCCCGGGTGGCACAGCGCGTCGTCGAGCGCGGCGCCGAGCAGATGGTTCCCTCGATCATGGAGGAGACTGGGCTTTCGCGCGAGGACGCCTATCTGCTCTTCGTCCACAACGTCCAGGGAAATCTCGCGGTCAACCGCCTGCTCGGTTGGAGGCGAGGGCCCGAGTTTGCCCACGCTCAGGAGCTGCTCAGCGCCTATTCCGAAGGGGGCATGCGGGCGGTATCGGCTCGTCACGATCCTCGTAGCTCGTCTTGACCGCATGTCATTTCAGGTAGGTGGCGTTGCTATGGGCCCTCTTTGATTTTCGACGTTGTATAAGGCAATCGCAATCGTCTTGAGCTTCTTTAGGGAACTTGAACAAGAGATATGGCCTGCTGGCGATTGATTAACACCATTCGTTTTGGTTACAAGAAAGCATGCTGCGCGCCTGCAGCATGAGGGAGAGGGAATCCTATGAATTTCGTTGTATTGAGCGGCAGCCCGCGTAAGGGCGCTAATACCGATACCATGGTCGAGGCGTTTGCCGAGACCGCGCGTGAGGGCGGCCATACGGTCGAGGTCATCCGCGTTGCCAGCAAGAAGATCGCCGGCTGCTTGGGATGCCAGTACTGCTTCGCCCATGAGGGCGTCTGCGTGCAGAAGGATGACATGGCCAACGTGATTGAGTCGCTGAAAGACACCGACATGGTTGTCTTCGCTTCGCCTATCTACTGGTTTGATATCACTGCGCAGGAAAAGACCGCCATCGACCGCCTGTACGCCTTCGGTGCCACGGGATTCCCGTTCACCAAGACGGCCCTTTTACTCGATAGCCACAGCGAGGGTGTCTATGATGCGGCGATCGCTATGTACAAGTCAACCTGCGCGTACTGCAAGTGGGAGGACCAGGGCATTGTCACCATCAGCGGTATGACCGAGCGCGACAGCATGGCATCCTCGCCCAAGTTGAAAGAGGTGCGAGAGCTCGCTCGCAAGCTTGCCTAAGGACAAGAAGAACGCATGGCAATCAGCGTTGGTGGAAATGCTTGCTGTCCTTACCGAGAGATAGGGGCGAATTCCCTCAAGTGCCGTATAGAACAATTTTTAAACGCAGAAAAATAACTGAAAACAAATTAATCCGCGTTAAAATATTGTCAAATAGAAGTTCATGAGGGAAGGTTACGTATGCGTCGCAAGGCAGACGAGCTCCTTAGGGAATGGCGAGACAGAGCTGATAGAAAACCTTTGCTGGTCAAAGGCGTGCGCCAGTGTGGCAAGACCTATTTGCTCAGAACGTACGCCCAGGATCTTTTCGAATCGGTTGTCTACGTTAATCTTGAGAACGACCGGTCGGCGCGAGCGGATTTTTCGGGCGGTCTTGACCCTCATTCGATCGTACGTGCGATCGAGGCTCGTACGGGACAGCGTATCGTGCCTGGCAAAACCTTACTGTTCATTGACGAGATCCAGGCATGCGAGGAAGCGCTCACTTCCCTTAAATACTTTTGCGAAGATGCTCCCGAGTATTACGTTGCGGCTGCCGGGTCGCTTCTTGGGGTTGCCATTAACCATCAGTCGTATTCGTTCCCCGTCGGAAAGACCGACTTGATTGAGATGACTCCACTCGATTTCGAGGAGTTTCTCTGGGCGATGGGGCACGATCAGCTGGTCGACGAGATACGCTCATCATTCGAGATAATGGGTCCTCTTGCGCCAAGCCTTCATGAAAAGGCGCTTGGGCTCTATCGACAGTATCTTGTTGTTGGCGGAATGCCCGAGGCGGTCCAAACGTACATCGATGATCAGTCAATCATTGATGTGGCCGAAAAGCATCGGATTATTCTCGACGGATATTCCGCCGACACCAATAAATATGCTGATGAACGCTTGAGCGCAAAGACGCGTGCGTGCTTCGATTCCATTCCACAGCAGCTTGCCAAAGAGAATCGTAAATTTCAATACAAGGTAGTGCGAGCGGGGGGCAATGCGTCTCTCTTTGGAGATGCTCTCGATTGGCTTGTATTGTCGGGTACGGTGGCGCGCTGCAGCCTAGTCGGGCAGATCGAAAGCCCTTTAGAGGCCTTCGTTAACCCTTCTGCTTTTAAAATCTATCAGGCGGATACAGGGCTGCTGGTCTCCAAGGCCGGTGCTCAACGCGCCGATATTCTTGCCGGTATCGGCGGCACATTCATGGGTGCACTTACCGAAAACTACGTTGCCCAACAGCTTTCAGCCATGGGTTATCCACTGCATTATTGGGCGCGAGATAATCGTGCGGAAATCGACTTTGTAGTAGAGAAGCAGGGATGCTTGTCTGCGATTGAAGTCAAGGCGGGGGAGAACACAAGATCTCGAAGTCTGTCCTCACTTAAAAAGACCCATCCGGGCGTGCGCCTTATCAGGCTATCGACTAAGCCCTTTGGAATGAATGATGGGCTTATGTCTGTTCCGCTTTATGCGGCATTTTGTCTATAGGGATGATGCTGGTGTAATGCATGGGGCCCGGGGCGCAGCGTTTACTGCGCTCCGGGCCCCGCTGCTTTGTAAAACCATGACGGTTTAGTCGCCGTTGTTTTAGTCAAACAGGCTCGGCATGTCGTTTTCCTTCATGAGGGCACCGGCGGAAGGTAGGCTCTGCGCGGTGAACTTTTCGGCCGAGACGCCGGCGCCGAGGATCTCCTCGGTCGTGCCGACGGTGGTGACCGAGCGGCCCTTCTTGGCCGTAAAGGTCTGGACGCCCTGCGTGTTGGTGGTCGTCTTGGTCTTGAGCAGCGACGTGTTGAAGTTCATCAGGCGGTAGTCGCTCGAGACCAGCGCGATGTCGCGGTCCTCCTTGAGCACCTGCGCATACAGCAGCTTGCTGCCGCCGTAGATGGCGTTCTTAAGGCGCTTGCGGTTGGTCTTGGTAACGTATCCAGAAAGCGCGACACGCACCACGCGGCCGTTCTCAAAGACGAACAGCACGTCGGCCTTGTAGTCCTCGGGGTCGATGACCCAGATGACGCTCTCGTCGGGTTCCATCTCGAGATCGGTCGGAAGGTACGAGCCCAGCTGGGCCGACTTGGTATCCTCAAACGCCGCGACCTTGCACTTGTACACCTGGCTCTTGTTGGTAAAGACCAGCAGCTCGTGCGTGTTGGAGGACGGGAACTCGATAAAGGGTTTGTCGCCGTCCTTGTACTTGAGCGTGGTCGCCTTCTTGAGCACGCGGTCCGTCATCTTCTTGAGGTAGCCATCGCGCGAAAGCATGATGGTAACCGGGTACTCCTCGACCTCGGGCTCCAAGCTTACCTCGATGACCTCATGGGGCTCGATCCTGCCCGTGCGGCGCGGCATCACGTACTTCTTGTTAACCGCGGCCAGCTCGTCGCTGATGACCTTCTTGATGTTGTCCTCGCTCGAGAGGATCTCCTCGAGTTCGGCGATCTCATCCTCGAGCTTGGCGATGTCCTTGGTGCGGTTGAGGATGTACTCCTCGTTGATGTTGCGGAGCTTGAGCTCGGCGACAAACTCGGCCTGGGTCTCGTCGATGTCGAAACCCTTCATAAGGTTGGGTACAACCTCTGCCTCGAGCTTAGTGCCGCGGATGATGGCGATGGCCTTGTCGATGTCGAGCAGAATTGCCTCAAGGCCGTGCAGCAGGTGCAGGCGCTCGGACTTTTTGCCCAGGTCAAAGTTAATGCGGCGACGCGTGGACTCAATACGCCACTTGACCCACTCGTGCAGAATCTGGCGCACGCCCATAACACGGGGATAGCCGTCGACGAGCACGTTGAAGTTGCACGAGAACGAATCCTGCAGCGTGGTCGAGCGATAGAGCTTGGCCATGAGCTTGTCGGGGTCGACACCGCGCTTAAGGTCGATGGCGATACGCAGACCCGAAAGGTCGGTTTCATCGCGGATGTCAGCGATCTCTTTGACCTTGCCCTCCTTGGAGAGCTTGACGATGCGCTCGATGATGACATCGGTCTTGGTGGTGTAGGGAATCTCGTACACCTCGATGATGCGCTCTTCGGGAATCCAGCGCCAGCGGGAGCGAATCTGGAAGCTGCCAAGACCGGTCTCGATGATCTTCTCCATCTCCTCGCGGCGGTAGATAATCTCGCCGCCGGTCGAGAAATCGGGCATGGGCATGTACTCGAGCAGGTCGCAGTCGGGGTCCTTCAGGTAGTGCATCGTGGCGGTGCAGACCTCGTTGAGGTTGAAACCGCAGATGTCGGACGCCATAGCGACGCCGATGCCCTTGTTGGCCGAGACGAGGATGTTGGGGAACGTGGTGGGCAGCAGGCGCGGCTCCTTCATGGCGCCGTCGTAGCTGTCGACGAAGTCGACCGGGTCCTTGTCGATGTCCTTGAAGATCTCGGCGCTGATGGGGGAGAGCTTGGCCTCGGTATAACGAGAGGCGGCGTAGCTCAGGTCGCCCGAATAGTACTTGCCAAAGTTGCCCTTCGACTCCACGAAGGGGGCAAGCAGCGCTTCGTTGCCCGTCGCCAGGCGCACCATCGTTTCGTAGATCGCGGCATCGCCGTGCGGGTTGAGCTTCATGGTCTGGCCCACGATGTTGGCGCTCTTTTGGCGCTCGCCCTTGAGCAGGCCCATCTTGTACATAGTGTAGAGCAGCTTGCGGTGCGAGGGCTTAAAGCCGTCGATCTCGGGGAATGCACGCGAGACGTTGACGCTCATGGCGTAAGGCATGTAGTTGACCTCGAGCGTCTGCGTGATCGGCTGGTCGGTAACCTCGGAGTGCAGGCCGATGACGTTCTCGGCGTTGACCTGCTTTTTCTTTGGCTGGTTCTTCGTCTTCTTCTTTGCCACGATTTCCTCTTGAACTTCTTATGGGCCGTCGTTATCGATTTGCTGCTATTGCAGGTCCAGCTGGTCCAGGTATTCCTTGCCGTGCTCGGAGATATGGCGCTTACGGCCCGCCTCGTCGTTGCCCAGCAACAGGTTGAACATGGTTTCCATCTTGGTGACGTCCTCGGGCTCCACCTTGATCAGGCGACGCGTCTCGGGGTTCATGGTGGTGAGCCACATCATGTCCGGATCGTTCTCACCAAGACCCTTGGAGCGGTTGATGGAACACTTCTGGTCGCCGATCTCCTTGAGGATGCCGTTCTTCTCGAGCTCGGTGTAGGCAAAGTAGGTCTTCCCTTTGCAGTTGATCTCGTAGAGCGGCGACTCGGCGATATACACGTAGCCTTCGTCGATAAGTGTGGGCACCAGACGGTAGAGCATGGTGAGCACGAGCGTGCGAATGTGATAGCCGTCGACGTCGGCGTCCGTACAGATGATGACTTTGTTCCAGTTGAGGTTGTCCAGGTCAAAGGCACCGAGGTTCTTGATGCGCTTGTCCTTGATCTCTACGCCGCAGCCCAGTACGCGCATGAGGTCCATGATGATGTCGGACTTAAAGATGCGCGGGTAGTCCTCCTTCAGGCAGTTGAGGATCTTGCCTCGGACGGGCATAACGCCTTGGAACTCGGCATCGCGCGAGGTGCGAATGGCGCCTGCTGCCGAGTCGCCCTCTACGATGTAGATCTCGCGACGGTTTTTGTCCTTGGAGCGGCAGTCGATGAACTTCTGCACGCGGTTGGCCATGTCGGTCTTCTGCTGCAGGTTGGTCTTAATGCTCTGGCGAGTCTTTTCGGCGTTCTCACGCGAGCGCTTGTTGATGAGCACCTGCTCCACGATCTTGTTGGCAGCGTCTTTGTTCTCGATCAAGTAGGTCGAGAGGCGCTCCTTAAAGAAGGCGGTCATGGCCTGCTGGATAAAGCGGTTATTGATAGCCTTCTTGGTCTGGTTTTCGTAGGACGTCTGGGTGGAGAAGCAGTTGGTCACCAGTACCAGGCAGTCCTGGACGTCCTGCCATTTGATGCCACTCTCGTTTTTGTTGTACTTGCCCTGTTGCTTGATGTAGGCATCGATGGCGCTGGTCAGAGCGCTGCGAGCGGCCTTCTCGGGCGAACCGCCGTTCTCGAGCCACGATGAGTTGTGGTAGTACTCCTGCATCATGAAGGTGCGCGAGAAGCACATGCATGCAGTAATCTTAACGTTGTAGTCGGGCAGGTCCTCGCGATCGCGGCCGCGGCGGTCGGCCTCGATAAAGAAGGGTTCGGTAAGGTAGTCGGTACCGACCTTCTCGAGCACGTAGTCCTCGATACCCTTGGGGTAGCAAAAATCCTCTTCGGAAAACTCGCCGTCGTCGCCCTCGATGCGCAGGCGGAAGGTCACGTTGGCGTTGACCACGGCCTGGCGGCGCATGGTCTCGCGATACCAGTCGTGGGGAATGCTGATGGAGGTAAAGACCTCAAGATCGGGGCGCCACTTGATGGTGGTGCCGGTGCGGTTCTCGTCGCTGGGCTCAATCTCGAGTGCCTTCTTTTTGGCGCCGACGACCTTGCCCTTCTTAAAGTGCAGAGAGTACTTGTTACCGTCGCGCCAAACCGTGACGTCCATGTACTCGGAGGCGTACTGGGTCGCGCACGAGCCCAGGCCGTTGGTGCCGAGCGAGAAGTCGTAGTCGCCGCCCTGGTTGTTGTTGTACTTGCCGCCGGCGTAGAGCTCGCAAAAGACGAGCTCCCAGTTAAAGCGCTTCTCGGAAGGGTTCCAGTCGAGTGGGCAGCCGCGGCCGTTGTCCTCTACCTGAATGGAGCCATCGCGAAAGGCGGTAAGGATGATGAGCTTGCCGTAGCCCTGGCGCGCCTCGTCAACGGCGTTGGACAGGATCTCGAAGGCGGCATGTGCGCAGCCGTCGAGCCCGTCCGAGCCAAAGATGACGGCGGGGCGCAGGCGTACGCGCTCCTCGTCCTTGAGCTGACGAATACTGTCGTTACCATAGTTTGCGGTGTTTTTTGCCATACTCGCTCTCTCGGTGCTCCTTTGCTGCGTTTAAGTCATATAGATAGTCAAGGTAGCATAGCCCAGCCCACAGACGATTCCACCCAACACGAAATCCATCGAACAATCGTTCGATTAGATAATGGATGCTTGGGATGCGGGTGGGGTCTGTCCTATTCAAACATCTGCGGCAGGTCGATGAAGACGGTTCGATCGCTTTCGTCAGCTTCGAAGCCCGAACGGGAGAAGAATCCGTAGCGATGGCACTTGAGCCCCGTTGCCTCGACTTGGGTGATTTCCTCGTCGACCATTTTTTGCGTGACGGGGGATTTGCGGAACTTTGCTTCGTAGAATGCGTAGCCCTCGGGGTCTTGCGTTACCACATCGAATTCGCCGCTCGTTTTGTTTGCGGGATCGTTGTACCAGTACTTGCCTATGGCATCGAAAGCCGGTTCGATCTTGCCAGTCCTATTTTGCCGCACGAGGTATTGACGGCAGATCTCCTCGAACATATGTGGAGTGTAGTTTTCCTCGAAGTCTTGGGAGACGTGACGATCATAGAAGACTTCCGGGTCGAGCAGCTGACGCGCAGAGGCATTGCGGAAGACGTAGCGATAGTAAAAGAGCGAAAGTGGGTCCACCACAAAGTAGCCAGACTTGCGCTTATTCGTAGGGTCGTTGATGGGTGCACGCTTTTGGACGATTTCGAGCGACATGAGCTTGTCGAGTACGTCTGCCATGGCCGGACCGCTCGAGACGTGCGATTGTGCCAGCACGTCCCCCCAACGGGAGTAACCTTGTGCGAGAGCCCCGAAAACTTCGTTGGCGTTGGTCATCTTCGAGATCTCGGCGTTGAGATAGGACGGTACTTCGCTTTCTAAGCGGGCGCCAGGTTCTGTGACGAGCTCGATGATATTGTCGCGTACGCTTTGGGACTGATCGATGAGGCGATTGTAAAAGGGGATGCCGCCAAAAACGCTATAGAGCCGCACCTTGTCCTCGGGTGAGAACGCGGGATAGAACTTTGCAGCGTCAAAGTAATCCATGGGCTTAAGCTCAAGCGCGAGATCAATTCGCCCGTAGAGGGGGCTTTCATGCTCGATGAGAGATTTCATAATCTCAACGTAGGAGCCGCACAGGACAATGTTTAAACGTGAGTCTTCCCTGTGAGCGTCGATTGAGGTCTGGAGAATGCTGTCTAAGCCTTTAACCGCATCTCTCAAGTAGGGGTATTCGTCGAGAACGAGGGTAATGTTCTTGTCTTTGGCTTGGGCAAACAGAAATTCGATGAGCTCGCGGATGCCCGTGAAGGCGAGCGGAGGAAAGCTTAGCGCTTCAGCAGCAAGGGCGGACAGACTCTCGAGGTTGTCTGCCTCGGAGGTTTGGCGGCACTCGTAATAGATCGTTGCGACGTCCGATAAATCGGTTAGCGCCTGCTTGATGAGCTCACTTTTGCCGACGCGACGCCTTCCGTAAATGAGAACATTGCGCTGCTCGGGCGCATTGAGTGTTTTCTTAATACGGGCGAGTTCAAGCTCCCTGCCAATGAATTCCACTTACTCGGTTCCTTCCGACTCGGTTTTGTCCGAGTTAATTGTATCGCATGAATAAGTTTATGCTCGAGTTTACTCGGACAAAACCGAGTCGGTTTTGTCCGAGTAAGTTTGAATAGCGAATCGAAATTGTTATGTCCACATGGCGATGGCGGACATGGTTTCCATAAGCGCCGCGTTCGCGCTTGTTATTGCCGCAATGCGCTGTATCGCTGAGGCGCAGATCGTACCGCTCGAAAGCGTCTTTTGGTTGGCGAATCTGGCCACGGGCGTGTTCTGCGGTGCGACGATTTTCGCGGCCACGTTTGCTGTCCTGTGCGCAACGTTTTTCACGGCGAAAAGGCGCCGCGCAAAGATCGAAGCCGAGCTCGACTCCGCTGGCGACATCTAATGCGTAATGGGCCGGCTCTGGGTATCCAGAACCAGCCCATTTTGATGTTCGATGAGCCGATTCAGCGTCTCTCACAAAAGTAACTAGGAGCTAGCGAGGCCTATCCGAATTGGTCTCATTGGCGGTGTCTTTTTTGAGCGCCGTGCGGCGGGCGCTGTAGGCGACGAGGCCGGCGCCTGCCGCGGCGAGTACTGCAGCGGCTGCCGTAAGGGGAGCGTTGACATCGCCCGTGCCCGCAAGCGCGCCCGCTTTTCCGGAGCGCTTGTTATTGCCGTGGTCCTTGCCACTGCCGGAGCTGCTTCCGCCGGAGCCGCCGCCCTCGTCAGTACCGCCGCCACTCGAGCTACCATCGCCGTCTGCTGTCATCGGGGCGTCGTGAAGTCCTGTCGTGTCCGCGCTGTCGCATACGCCGACCTGAACTTCTGAGCGTTCGCATGCCGCGTCGGGCACATGAAGCTCGTGCAGTACGGCACCCAGCGCCGAGTTTGCGCCCGGTCGAATTTCCTCGAGCGTTATGGGGTCGAGCGCCACCAGATTACGCGCCTTCGCATACAGCGTTACGCGTTTGCCCACCTCGTCGCTCCAACTCTCGGGGATGGCGAAGCTCATGCGGAACTGTGCCGTGCAACCCGGTGCCAGCACGGCGTTGCCGCTGTCGGCTACCAGCGGGTGCGTTGCAAAACGTGCGCCCAGCGTCTCGAGCGCGTACTTCACGTGTGCCATGTCGTTGGCCGAAGCATCCTCGGCAAGCTCCGGATCGTAGATCGAAGCCATGCGTGCGTTTGCTCCGAACCCGATGGATGCGCTGGAGAACGGCTGGCTGGAGCCCTCTCGGTACAGATCGATCGTGCCGGCGGTCAGCAAGGTGTTGCCGTCGTTTCGCACCGTGACCATGAAGGATTCGCCTGCTGCTCCGGGCACCACCGCGCCCGAGGTAGCGACCGCGCCCGTCGGAGTGGCACACGCCACCAAGGGCACTTCGATGCCGTGTAGTTCTGCCTCGCTCTTCTCCGCGCTCACAATGTGCGTGGCGAGCGCGGAGAGCATGCTCCCCGACGTCAAAAATGTCGTTATCTGATCGACGGGATGGTCCAGCTCGCACATCACGAACGGCTCCGTAAACAGATCGCCTGACAAGGTGCTGGCGAAGATGCGGAAGTGCTTGCCCATCACTGCAACTGGGTTGCCTTCTTCGTCGTAGGTCTGTCCCACCTTGCCATCGGTGTTCTCTACATAGAGCGCGCACCTGCCGTTGTTGCTTACGCTAAACGATGCCGGGCCACAGCCTGCGGCACCCACGGGCTGCGTTGCAAACGCCGATGCGCCTCGCGTCCAAGTAATATGCTGCAGTTGCTCGTTGACGGTTGCCAAAAAGCCCGAATGTTGTGGCCACGGTACCGCACGGGGTACCGTGGCGTCTGGTGGCATAACGCCCCAGCCCGCAATGGACTGGCCGATCACGGCGTACGATGCGCAGCCGCAACCGTCTGCGGTCTCGTACGCAACGGGCACCACCATTTTGCCGTTGATATTCTCGGGCTCGCCCAGCTCGATGCTCGACGGTGCCTGCGGAAAGCGGAGGACCTGACGGAACGTGAGGCTGTCGCCCGAAACGTCCGACCACAGGGTAAAGCACTCGAGCGCGACCTCTGCCTCGGTGCCCAACGCCTTTTCTGCCGTGGTTCCGCGGCGGTGGAGATAGGCGCCCGACAGACGCCCGTCGACAAGCGTCTTGCCCACCGTGATGCGTGGACACTGCAGACAATGGTAACCGTCCTCCTGCAGGCGGCCGCGCGAGATGCTGCGCCACGACGTGTGCGATACCACGCGAACTTCGCTATTGCTTATGCGCAGGCGCACAACGGACAGTATGCCGGCTGTGCTTGCCGTATCGAAAAGGGTGCTGTCGCCGTCGGGGCGCTCGCCCGAGACCAACAGCACGTAGGCGTCCTGGTTTCCTCTTCCGTCCGTATATTCCACTACGTCGAAGTCGTAATCGTATATGCCGTCGCGCTCCACGTCTTCCTCGCCAAACCCAAGGGGAAAGTCCACAGGCGTGGGAGCGGACCACGTTCCGTTTGCCTTTGTGTGTACCACCAGGCGCGAGCGACCATTGTCGCCGTAGCGCACCGAGGCGATACGGAACAGGCATTCTACGCCGGCAATCATTGCCAGCTTCATGTGGGCTTCGCTGAGCACGCCAGCAAACAGCACGTTGTCGCTCGAGGGCTTGATGCCGCCACGCTCGTCCTCCGACACGCCGGCAGAATCGGCGTTCGGGTCGGCAACGGTGTTCGTTGCCTGACCGATGTAGGTGTACTCATACATCGGCGCGGCGTTTTCGTCGTTCTCTATCAGTGCATGGACGAAATGCTCGATCTGTCCCGTGTCGTCGCTTTCTGCATCCGCCTCGAGCTCAATGCGCGTGACCGCTTGATCCCAATCGCGCACGACAGGCGCGGCGTTTACGGCAGTGGCCTTAACCTCGGCGCGTGCGAGCAGTTCGGCGTTGGTGACGATGGTGGCCGATGCGATAAATTGCGGCACGCCGCCCGCCTCAATGTTGCCGGCCGAGCCGAAGCAGGCATCCAGCGTATAAGGCGTATCTCCACCCAATGCGAGCTCAGAGCGCTGGAGCACATACTGGTCGCCATTGTTCACCGACATATTCCACGAATCGATGAGTGTGGGCCACGACCCCGACCAAGCCTTGGTGGTCCACTTGAACATTACGAACTGGAGTATCACATCGACATCGACGTCTGCACCTACGCGCAGTCGCGGAAGCTGGTGTCCATCTGCCTTCTCGTACCCAATGAACAGCGTGAGGGATGCGGCGCCGCGCACGGCAGACGAAGCGACGCCTGCAACGCCGGCGCCAAAGGTGACGGCAAGCCCGATCTGGATGGTGAACGAGCCCGACGTGTTTGAATAGTCGAGCGAAATGTTTTTAAAAAACGCCGCGCCGCTGCCGTGCGTGTGGGCACCCACGGCGAGCGCCAGTTTTGCCAGCACCCAGGGGTTGACGTTTAGGAAAAATGGCACCGGTCCTAGGGTAAACTGCTCGGTCCAATTGAGGTCGGTTCTTACCTGGAAGAGGGCCTTAATATTGCCGTATGCGGGGTCGTTGTTGTTACCCCAGGTTTTGCCCACCCAATCGTAGGCGAGCGAGCCGTACAGCTGTGTGGCGATATCCATCGTGAACAGCGGCGTGCAATGGTGGCGAAGGAGCTTGGTGTTTCTTGGATCGGTGCCCGAACCGGCACTCATACTCTTGTACTGATTCCACTTCCCCTCCATCTCGTCGAGGTAGCGGTTTGCCTGCTTGGCGCCCGACTCGCGCGGCGATTTCTTCCAGTATTCCGGATCAGGGTTGCCCGAATCGTTCATATAGCTGGCTGGTTTGTATCCTCCGCCAAACAGCACGTATCCAGCAAACGAGAAATCGAAGAGGATTGGAAATGTGGGCATCCAACACGTGAACTTATTACCACCGATGCCGGGAAACGATGCGGGGAAATCAAACGGAGTGATCTCCTGGTCCATGGTGGTGGGAATGATGGTGGTCGAGCCTGATTCCGCCTTTGCGGCCGGCGCGGTGACAACGGCCATGGGGGAGGAGAGCGTGTAGGTTTTGCCCTGATAGTCGAGGACAAAGCGCAGCTTGCACCCTTCTTCCAGAAGGCCCGATGCCGCATCGAGGAGCTTGTCTTCGAGTGTGAACGTTGCCAGATTATTCGCACCCGATGCACTGGCCTTGATCTGGCCGATCTGTGTGACGGTTTCGGCTGAGCTGCCCGTGGCGGGCAATACCTTGTTGATGCACAGCGTTGCCTGTCCACCCTGTGGCAGATGTGCCTGCACGGTAAAGGAGTGCGTATCGGGCTGGTCGTTCGCTGCTTCGTCCGCTGGCATTGCCATAAACGTGGCTTCAGCGTACTGGATGTCCCATTCGTCGAATGCGAGCTGGCGGAAGTACGGCTCGCCGTCGGAAAGCGGACGCGTGGGCGCGGTTATGGCGGTGCCGCCCTGGATACGCGCAAGGGGAATCTCGACATCACGGTAGCCCGCCATGCTAATGGAGATGCCGCCGTTAAAGTCGTACGCGTCGAGAAGCGTTGCCTCGTCCACGTAGCCTTCCGAAAGCGGCGCGACCTCAAAGATGGCCGTGCCTTCGTCATCGGTCGTGGCGGTGAGCTGCTTGCCTGCGGCATAGCGCGATATGAGCGTGACCTGGGCACCCGTGATGGGCGTATTCTTGTTGGCGACGTCGACCACGACCACACCAAACATGGTGCGCGAGAGCACCAAGACCTTGAAGGGATCATCTTCGTCGGCGTATGCCTCGGCGGGGGCGAACGGCAATATGAAGGCGTTTGCGCTTCCCGGCACGCGCGGCAACATAATGCTCGCCAGCGAGGACGCTCCGGCAACAAGTAACGAACGGCGATCAAGCATCTTTGGCTCCCATCCCGCAGGTATCGGTGGAAATAATCCAATTTTGCGAGAAGGCATCCTGTCACGGTAGTGCCGTCCGAGGGCCAAAATGTCCAATTTGAGCGAGCGAAGCGCCGGGGCTCCGGGGCGCACGTGCCGCGCTAGGCAGTCTGGCCGCTAACGCAGCATATGAGCGACCAGTTCGGTGCGCGTGCCGATGCCAAGCTTTGCATACACACTGGATAGGCGGTTTTTGACAGTGCCCGGCGATACTCCCATATGACGAGCGATTTCGGCGTTGGTCCATCCGCGGCAGGCGAGCATGGCCATGGTGAACTCTGTGGTCGTCAGGTCGTCAGCCACGTCCTCGCCCGAATCGGGGTTGTGGATGCGCCGCCAGCCGTAGCTGAATCGGTACGTGATCTCGATGATGCGCGCGAAGTCGTCAGGGTATTGCGTTTTTAGGCACGCCTCGATGAGCCCCTGTAAAAGGCCGTGATGCTCGCCAATGAGCTCGATAAGGCCGTCGGGACGCGCAATGTTCCAAGCGGTTCCGAAGTGCGTTTTTGCGGCGTCGATGTCCTTGAGGCTCATGCATGCCATGGAAGCTGCCAGGTGAAGGAACAGTTCCGAGATCGGATAGCTCCCCTGTTTCATGATCAGGGCGTTTTCCGCCATGCCCAGACTGCGGCCGTATTCGCCGTGCAGATACAAGGCGTGCGCCATCACGTAGCTGGCGAACAGGCGCAGGCCTTCGGGCAGATGCGCCGCAAGTGGATAAAACTCTTCGGCGGAATGCGGGGAAGGCAAGTGCAGCAGGACGCTCGCGGCCGAGGCGAACAGGATATGCGTGGCGTGGATGGCGGGCGATTCCTCGTCGGCCGGCGTATCGAGGATGCCAGCAAGGCACCGGCGGGCGTCGGCGATACGGTTGAGCGACAGGCTGGCGTATCCGCAGATAAAGCATGCGGAATAGCGCAGCGCGGGATCGGTGGCGTCAAGATAGGGGCGCGCCGTCTTGGCAGCGAGGGTGGCCTGTCCGCGAAAGTACAGCGCTTCTGCCGTGGCAATGGCGCGCGAATCGGGGTCGGAAATGCCTGCAACCGCAGCGTCAATCTGTCCCGGCACAAAGGCGGTGCACATCAACGGCATGGGAACGCATGGGTAGCCATCGCAGTCCATCTTCCATCTCCCAACGGCTGGCAACAATAGCAGCAATTGTACTCCTGTTGCTCGGGACTGGAATTTGTGGGTATCGCCGACGATTATGCCGAACGTATAAAGGAAGACTAGCGGCTCTCTTGAACCCGAGGTCGAAGGGGGCGTTGTACAAGGCATATGGGGCCGAGTGGAAGTAGATCAAAAGAGCGTTACTTGACGTTTCATGCATAATGCCAACCGCCCCGCGACATCACGTTCGCAGCGCGCAGGGGCCGGAGAATCTTCGCGATGAGAGTTGACGTCTAATACCTTGCATCGTATAGTGTGTATAGCATAGTATATGACGAGAGGAGGTGTGCGGATGGAGGCCCAGATGAAGCGCGGCTTCCTGGAGGCCTGCGTGCTCGCGGCCGTCTCCGGCGAGGAGTCCTACGGCTACCAGATCGTGAAGGACGTGCCGGCGAGCATGGGGCTCACGGAGTCGACGCTCTACCCGCTGCTCAAGCGCCTGGAGAAGGCCGGGTGCATCACGGCGCGCTCTGCCGAGCACAACGGGCGGCTGCGCCGGTACTACCGCATCACGGACGATGGGCGTGCGCGCATCGAGGAGTTCCTGGCCGAGTGGCCGTCCGTACGGGAGATTTACGCATACGTTAAGGGGGCGCACCATGACGCGCGATGAGTTTCTGGGCCGGTTGGGCGAGCTGCCTGCCTGCCGGCCGAGCAGGTGGAGGAGACCAAGGCGTTCTATGCGGAGGCCATCGCCGACCGCATGGAGGACGGTATGAGCGAGGAGGAGGCCGTGGCCGCCATGGGCACACCCGGCGAGGTGGCGGAGGCCACGCTCGACGACCTGCCCGCCGTGCCGCGCGCGATCGCGAGGACGCGCCGGCGCAGCACCGCGCTGCTGTGGGTGCTGACCATCGTGGGTTCCCCGGTGTGGGTGCCGCTGCTCGCCGCCTTCGCCGCCGTGGCCGTCACGGTCTATATCTGCATCTGGGTGCTGGCGCTCTGCGTGTGGATCGTCGCGGCGGCACTCGGGGGCGTGGGCGTAGTTGAGCTCCTGCTTGCCGTAAGCGGCGTCACCATCGGCCACTTCCCGTACGCCCTCGCCTCGGCGGGCGTGGGGCTCGGCCTCGTCGGCGTGGCGCTCTTCGTTGGTGCTGGCGCTTGGGCCGCCTCAAAACAAATTGTGCGCCTCTCGGCGCTCTGGGCGAGGAAGGCCGCCTCGCCCTTCTGGAAGGGTAAGGGCGAGAAGGGCGGCGCTGCCGCGCATCTCGCGGCGTAGAAAGGAGTGAGTACCATGACCAGCGCGAAGAAGATCTACCTCGCCGTGGCGGGCGGGCTCGTTGCCGCGGGTGTTGTCCTCGCGGGCATTGGCTTTATCGCTTCGGGTTTCGACCCGGCCGTGTTCACAACCCAAATCGACACGCGCGACAGCACCATCGTGCTCGGCGGCGTCGAGGTGGACGACCCGACGGGCCTCCCCCTCATCGAGCAGCTCGCCGGAATCGGCGAGGTCGACACCTCCGGCATCACCGCGTCCGAGTCCCCTGCTGCCCCGGAGGCGCCCACCGCTCCCTAAGCATAGCGTGCCCGGACGCCCCGTCCGTCGGGCTGTGCAAGCCTGTGGAACCCGGACCTCAACCCCAACCCAACCGGCCTCGAGCCTGCGTCGATTCGCTCCCCGTCCCGCGCGGGGGCCCATGACGCATACCCAAAATCCATCCGAGGAGAAAGGAACGCAATGACGACAGCCATGCCCCTCCGCCTTCACGGGGTCACGAAGGCGTACCGCGGGAGGACCGTCCTCGGCCCCATCGACCTCGCCCTCGAGGCGGGGCGCGTCTACGGGCTCATCGGCGAAAACGGCGCCGGGAAGTCAACGCTCATCTGTATCGTCACTGGCACCGCCAGCCCCAGCTCGGGCTCGGTTGAGCTGTTCGGCGAGCGCGGCGGGCGCGGGCTTGCCGCCGCCCGGAGGCGTATGGGCTACATGCCCGACGCGAGCTCGGCCTACCCGGGGCTCTCTGCGCGGGAGAATGGATTTGCAACGGTTGCTTAAACATTTTTTACAGGGACAGCCCTGCGTTCCTGAACTCAACTGGGCTCATGTAGACCAGTGTCGAAGGGGCAGTCGCCCCAGTCCGCGTACCAGACCTGTGTGCCGCCGAGGGAATACTTCCTCCAGTAGGGCCAGTGCGGGACGTCCATCCTCTCTTCCTTTCGGGGCGTCAGGCGCCGGGCCCAAGGCCGCACCTGCGCCCCAGCTCCGCCACGAGGGCGTCGTTGTCTCTGACCGAGACGATGGCGTCGCCGTCGTAGGGCGCCTCGATGTAGACGCGGTCGAGCGAGTTGGCCGTCCCCGCCCAGAGCGTCCTGGTGCGCCGGACGCCCCGCACGTGGGCGTAGGGTATCACCGAACGCGTCCCAGCGTACACGACGACGAGGCGGTCGCCGTAGAGCTCGAGGCGATTGCTGCGGACGGGAAGGGCAGCCAGGGCCACGAGGGCCGGGATGGGCAGCAGCGCGAGCCAGCCCCATAGGAGCGCGGGACTCGAGCTCAGGAAACACGCGATACACGCCGCGGATAAACCGCCCGCCACAATCACCATGGCCGCTATGAACCACGGGTCTGTCCTGCCGGGGAACACCCGCTCCGGCCGCTCGCCCTTCTCACCCATTACGGCCCTTCCGTCTCTTGCACCCCTCCCGGAACTGTCCGCATCAGTATAGCCAATGCTTTTTCTGATTTGTTGAGAAGCCGGCATTTGGGGGCATTTTGGATAGCGAACAGTTCAAACAAGAAGCTGAGAAAATAGAACAAAGCCTGAGTGCCTTGAGAGTCGCCGAGCGCAATGCAGTGATTCCCTTTATGAACGGCGACTTTACCCAATGGGATCTATATCTGGCATCCTCCTCTGAGTATGCGATGAGACTGATAGACGGATTCATCTCCATGCTCGGGTCGAGGAATCTTGTTTGCGTCGCCCAGCTTCTCCGCGCACAGATTGGAGTCTGCCTGCGGACATTCGCGTTATTCGCCGCCGAAGACCGGGATGACTTTCTCCCAAAAGGCTGCCAAGTACCATGGCGTGAGCGTTGGGGTAGTCATCATTCAGCGTGGATACATCCGGATGCGCATAGATCCAGACGATTCCAACGTTCTCGTATTTCCCGTGCAGGTAATCGAAGAGGGCAAGCGACACCATACAATTGCCGCCGACGGTCACGACTCTGTCGGGGTTTTCTGCCGTAAGCTTCCTCTGCGCATCCTGAATCCCCGCCAGGACTTCGTCCTCGGCATAGATGCGAACTGCCTCCCATTTCTCATGTCCAAGTTTTGGGACGCGTTTCACAATGCCGAGTGGGACCCCTGGACAGTCGGATCACGTGGTGGCCCCCTTTGAGAGGCTTACGAGCATGGTAGTCCCGTTCTCGGAACTTGTTTCGACCTCTACCGTGCCACCGTGAAGCGCTGCAATTTCCCAAACAAGCGCTAGCCCGAGTCCTGCGCCGCCGTATGCCCTGCTGCGGGATTTGTCTAGACGAAAGAACGGCTGGAAGATGCTCTCTCGGTACTGCTTGGGTATTCCCGAGCCCTCATCTTTGACTCGCAGGAGCACGTGGCTGTCGCTGTCGCTGATGGAGACATTGACAGTCGAGCCGGAGCGACTGTAACGGATGGCGTTTTCGGCCAGGTTGAACAGCAACCGATAGAGGAGCGTGTCGCTCCCGATTACTAAAGCGTCTCCAGCACAGTTGAGGGCTATGCTCCTATTTTCGGCAAGTGGCGCAAGGTCAGTGAGGACCTCTTCGGACAAGGGGCCGAGTTCAACATCGTCCTCGCAAGGAACGCTGCGGAGCTCACTCATCTCAAGCAATACCTTGGTCATTCGAGACATGCGCTCGGTTTGTTCTTGCAGCAGGCCGAGCAGCTCGGCTGTTTCGGGTTGCAAACCGGAGTGCTCGGAGATGAATAGTTCAATCTGTGCTTGCATAAGGGCGAGCGGGGTGCGCAGCTCGTGTGCGGCGTTGCCGGTAAACTGACGCTGTGCAGAGAATCCTTCGCCAAGACGGGCGATCATGTCGTTGAAAGAGGCGCTGCATCGTTGTAGCTCGGTGGGCACATCTTCACTGAGTCTGATTTCGCTTAGGTTGTCAGGCTGCACGCGCTCTACCTGGGCGGCGAAATCCCGTAGCGGTTTGAGTGCACGGCCGCTCACAAAGTATGCCAGCACGCCGCCAAGGAGTGTGACTCCAGCCGTGATGTACCAGGTTGTCGTGCCAAAAGACTCCTGTGCGTCGTTTACGACGATCGTGACCCTGTCATCGGGGACCGCTTTCGTCGGGTCGAACGCCTGGGGCGAATCTTCGCCGGTTGCGTTAAAGGCCGAGATGTTACTGCCGATGGCATCCATGTAGCGCATGCCCGTATAGCCGACCAGGCAGTTCGTCAGCACGCACGCCGCACACGTGAGCAGTGCCGTCATAATCGTTATGCGCCATTGCAGCGAAAGCCTTTTCATTCGCTATCCTCCATAACGTAGCCCTCTCCAATCCGATTGCGAATCGGGTCGTATCCCAAAGCGCTGCGTAGCTTTTTGCGGAGTGACGAGATATGAACGCGGGTTGCGTTGCTAAAGCTGTTTACGCTGCTATCCCAAACGTGCTCGATAAGCTCCTCTTGACTTACCGGACGCCCCTGATTAAGCATCAGGTATTCCAAGATTCCCGTTTCCTTGCGCGTAAGAGATAAAGCCTCGCTGTCCACGGAAGCGATGCGCGCCTTGGTGTCAAAGCTGAGCTTTCCGCAGGTTAAAACTACGTCGCTTTGTGTAAAGCGTCTTAGGGTAAGGCTGCGAATCCTTGCCGCAAGCTCGTCCAGATGAAACGGCTTGGTGAGGTAATCGTTGGCGCCGGCATCGAGTCCGGCGACTTTATCTGATACTTCGCCACGTGCGGACAGAATCAGTACCTTAGTCTCGCAGTCAGTTTTCCTAAGTTCCCTGAGTACGGTCATGCCGTCGATGCGGGGAAGGTTGAGGTCGAGTACCACGAGGTCGAAGGCCTCAACGTCCAGTAGGTCGAGCGCCTCCTGTCCGTCGTGACAGCAGTCGACACTGTACGCCAAGTTCCGCAAGCTGCGCGCGATTGCGTCGCACAGCGCCCGCTCGTCCTCGACGATCAAAATACGCATAACAGTCTCCTTGCACATTTCAAATCGCGCTTAACACGGATTTTATAGTCGATATGGTCCAATAGGTCGCGTGACGAAAGGAGTGGTCAAGTTGTTCAAAGCGATAAAACCTGTAATGCAGGTTGCGTTGCTGATCGTCGGTGTGGCCATGGTGTGCTTTGGCGTTATGCGTGGCGAGGCAGATGCCGTGCTGGCCAAAGCGATTAGGCTGTGCTTGGAGTGTATCGGAATTGGATAAAAGAGAAAACACTGCGTCGCATGTTTTGGCTCGATTTCGCGGATTCATTCAAGCGGCGGCAACACTTATTACCAACATTCACCTGCCAAACTTTGCCAAAGGCGGCATCTATCAGGGCGCGGGAAAAACAGTCTGCGTACCCGGGCTTAACTGCTATTCGTGCCCCGCGGCATCGGGTGCGTGCCCCATCGGGTCGTTCCAGTCGGTAGTAGGTTCATCCAAGTTCAACTTTTCTTACTATGTTACCGGTACGCTCATTTTGCTCGGCGTGCTGCTGGGACGCTTTGTATGCGGCTTTCTGTGCCCGTTTGGCTGGCTGCAGGAGCTGCTTCACAAGATTCCTGGCAAAAAGTTCTCCACGAAAAAGCTCAAGCCGCTCACGTACATCAAGTACGTCGTGCTGCTGTTTGCTGTGGTAGTGCTGCCTGTGCTGGTGGTCAACGATCTGGGGATGGGAGATCCGTTCTTTTGCAAATACATCTGTCCGCAGGGCGTGCTCGAGGGCGCCATTCCTCTGGCCATTGCCAATGCCGGCATTCGATCTGCGTTGGGACAGCTCTTTACTTGGAAACTTGCCGTTCTCATTGCCGTGGTAGTGCTGAGCGTTTTGTTCTATCGCCCCTTCTGCAAATGGATTTGCCCGCTCGGCGCATTCTATGCGCTCATGAATAAGGTGTCCTTGTTGGGGATTCAGGTCGACGCGTGCAAATGCATCTCGTGCGGCAAGTGTTCAAGGGTTTGTCAGATGGACGTTGATGTGGTCCGCGCGCCCAATCATGCCGAATGTATCCGGTGCGGAAAGTGCATTGGGGCCTGCCCCGTCGATGCCATCAGCTATCGCTATGGCCTGGATGTGTCGGCGGAAAAGCTTCCCTTGACTGCCGATAAAAAGTAAACAAGCTTCGACAAAACGGAGGAATGACTATGAAGCTTTCTAAGATTGCGGCCCTGTTTATGGTGCCGGTATTGGCCTTGTGCCTTGTGGCATGTTCGGCGCCCGGTGGCAATGCGAGCGAATCTGCGAGCTCCGATCCTAAGATCGCAGAACTCACTGCGCAGAAGCCGGCCAATGCCGACGAGGCCGCCGAGCTGTATGCGAAGCTCATGCAGAAGGAGAACGAGATCTTTTCGAGTGATAACGCGCTGTGGGAAAAGGTATTCAATGCGGCAAATAAAGACTCGGCAATGATTGAGGACGGCAGCAATTACGGCGATTTCCTGCTCAAGACCATCGACGGCGCCAAGGATGAGTTCACGGCGGATGAGCTTAAGACACTCAAGGTCGGTGCACAGCAGATCAAGGAGATCGAGGACAAGCTCGAGAGCTTGGAGAAGGAGTTCCCCGGCTGTGGAAGCACGCCGAGCGCAGGCGAGAGCGTCGACGCTTCGACCGCTGGCATGACGGCTGGTGCCAATGCTTCGAGCGAGGCGACGAAGTTCCCCAGCTTTACGGGCAAAGACCTGGATGGCAACGACGTGAACAGCGACGAGCTGTTCTCTAAGAACAAGGTCACCGTCATGAACTTCTGGTTCACCACTTGCAAGCCGTGCGTGGGCGAGCTGGGCGACCTTGAGAAACTGAATCAGGAGCTTGCCGAGAAGGGCGGCCAGGTCGTGGGTGTCAATTCCTTTACGCTCGATGGCAACAAGGGCGAGATTGCAGATGCCAAGGACGTGCTGAGCAAGAAGGGCGTGACATATAAGAACATCTGGTTCAAGTCGGATAGCGAGGCCGGTAAGTTCACATCAAATTTGTTCTCGTTCCCGACAACGTATGTCATCGATCAGAACGGCAACATCGTAGGGGATCCAATCGTGGGAGCCATTAGCTCCGCCGAGCAGCGCGCAGCACTCGACAAGCTTATCGACCAGGCGATTGCGAATAGCGAGCAGTAAAAAACGCGTAAAGCATGGCGAGGATCGTGCGCCGCTGTGCGGAGTAGTCCGCTGCCTTTCAAGATAATCTCCACCATATAGAGGTCCCGCTCGGGGCCTCTTCTTTTGGGTGCCGTCCCGTTCGTTTTTTGGCGCGGTTCGTTGCATTCCTCACTGGTGTCGGTGAAAAATGGGGATAGAGTAGGACAAACGCGTCGAATACGAACGGCGGGGGAGAGCGGGCAGGGTGCCTGCGCAGGAGAGGTTGCCGTCCATGTTGGAGCTCAAAGGTATTTGCAAAAGGTACGTTACGCAGTCGTTTACGCAGGTGGCGCTCGACAACGTAAGCCTGTCTTTTCGCGATAACGAGTTCGTGGCCATTCTGGGTCCCTCGGGCTCGGGCAAAACTACGATGCTCAACGTTATCGGTGGGCTCGATCATTTCGATTCTGGTGACTTGCTGATCGACGGCATATCGACCAAGGACTTTCACGATCGCGATTGGGATGCCTATCGCAATAACCGCATTGGCTTTGTGTTCCAGAGCTATAACCTCATTCCGCATCAGACCATTTTGGAAAACGTGGAGCTGGCGCTTACGCTCACGGGCGTGGGGCATGCCGAGCGCCGCCAGCGTGCGCGCGAGGCGTTGGAGAAAGTCGGCCTGGGCGAGCACATGAACAAGCGCCCGAGCCAGCTATCGGGCGGACAGATGCAGCGCGTGGCCATCGCCCGTGCCCTGATCAACGATCCCGAGATTGTGCTGGCCGACGAGCCGACCGGCGCCTTGGATTCCACAACGTCCGTGCAGGTCATGGACTTGCTCAAGGATGTGGCGCGCGACCGCCTGGTTATTATGGTCACGCACAATCCCGAGCTGGCGTACCAATATGCCACGCGCATCGTCAATCTGGCGGACGGCAAGATCACCGACGATTCCGATCCCTTCGATGCTGCCAAGGCCGCGCGCCGCGAAGCCAAGCCTACGCGCAAAACCTCGATGAGCTTTGTGACGGCGCTGGGGCTTTCTGCTCGAAACCTCATGACCAAGAAGGGCCGTACGGCCATGACGGCCTTTGCGGGCTCGATTGGCATTATCGGTATCGCGGCGATTCTGGCGCTGTCCAACGGCGTAAACGGCTACATCAAAAAGGTCGAGGAGGATACGCTTTCGAGCTACCCGCTCACCATCTCCAAGCAGGACTACGACCTGTCGTCCATGATGGGCGGACAGGGGGCTGTGGATGATGAGGCGTCCAACGGCGAGGATTTATCCGACGACGGCACCGACGGCAAGGCTCCGGGAACCGATAAAATCCCCGTGGTCACGGCCGTAAAGGATATGTTTGCGAGTGTTAAGTCCAACGACATGACGAGCTTTAAGGCATGGCTCGATGCCGGTGGCGACGGCATCGATAAAGAGGTCAACGCCATTCAGTACGGCTATGGCGTAACGCCGGTTGTCTATCGCGCGGGCAAGGGAGACGAGAGGCCTGTCCGGCTGGTGCCCAATGCCATGACCGAGGCCATGAGCGGCGGCGCGAGCTCGGCGGCAACGGTGAGCATGGAATCCATGGGAACCTCGGTCTTTAACGAGATGATTGACGACCAGAGCCTGCTCGACAGCCAGTACGATGTCGTCGCCGGTCATTGGCCCACGTCCGCAAACGAAGCCGTAATGGTGCTTTCGAGCCGCGGTACGGTGGGCGACTATACGCTCTACAGCATCGGTGCGCTGGATATCGATGAGCTCAACGACCTGGTTAACAGCGCCATGACGGCTGACGGTAAGATCGAAACGCCCGAGACCGGCGCCGACTTTACCTACGACGATGCGCTGTCCACGACGTTTAAGGTGCTGTCGCCGGCCGATGCCTATCGCAAAAACGAAGAGACCGGCATGTGGACCGACATGTCTGACGACGCCGACTTTATGGCTGCCAAGGTTGCCGACGGTATTGACGTGCACATTGTGGGCGTGGTGCGACCTAACGAGACGGCCAATGCGAGTGCGTTGTCTCCGGGCATTGCCTATACGCATGCACTGACTCGCCAGCTTATGGAGCGCGCCGCCGATTCGCAGATTGTGCAGGAGCAACTCGCCCACCCCGAGACGGATGTTTTTACGGGCAAAACCTTCGACGAACTGCAAGGCGAGGCCAAGCAAGGCGTGGATCTGGGCAGCATGTTCAGTGTGGACGAGGCGGCGCTCAAGAGCGCGTTCTCGTTCGATACGTCTGCACTTTCGGGTGCGGCCGGCGGTATGGACCTGTCGGGTCTTGACTTGTCCGGGCTGGACATTGACCTTTCGGGCGTTGGCAAGGACATCGACTTCAGCGACATCATGGCAAAAGCGCCAACCCCAGATTTCTCGGGCATCTTTGACGGTCTGGAACTCACGCCCGAGCAAATGCAGCAGGTGGGAACACTAGCCAACCAGCTGTTTGAGGGCTTTTTGCAGTCTGATCAGTTTAAGGCGCTGTCGCCCGAAGATCTTAAGGACGCGTCAAAGCTCTCTGCCGCATTCTCGACGTATCTTGAGAATGATGACACAGCTCAGCAAATCCTGGCCCAGCTCAAAGCGCTCGGCGGCGATGCCCTGGCCGAGCGTCTGCAGCAGGCGATGAGCGACTATGTGCAAAAGCAGCTGGCTCCGTATCTGCAGCAGGCTATGGATCAGGTGATGAAGGCAATCAGCGAGCAGATAGCGTCGACGGTATCATCCCAGCTCAAGGCGGGCGCGGCAGGGCTTATGGACCAGGTGGCGACGCAGATGTCTTCGAGTTTTGCTAACCTGGCGAGCGCCATGCGCGTGGATGCGAGTGCCTTTGCTCATGCCATCCACTTCAACATGGACGCCGAGGACCTGAGCTCGCTCATGATGAGCTATGCGAAGGCGTCGAAGCTCACCTACGACAACAATCTGACCACGTTGGGCTATGCGGACGAGGCAGACCCCATCTCAGTCAAGATTTTCCCGCGTGACTTTGAGGCCAAGGAGCGCGTGCTCGATCACATCGACGCGTACAACAAGCAGGTCAAAGCCTCTGGCCACGATGAACAGGCAATCTCATACACCGACTACATGGGCATCATCATGGGTTCGGTGACCGACATCGTGAACACCATCAGCTTGGTGCTCATCGCATTCGTGAGTATCAGCCTGGTGGTGAGCTCCATCATGATCGGCATCATCACCTACATCAGCGTGCTGGAACGCAAAAAGGAGATTGGCATCCTGCGCGCGATCGGCGCGTCGAAGCGCAACGTGGCCAACGTATTCAATGCCGAGACATGTATCGAGGGCCTCATTGCCGGCGTCTTTGCTATTGTCGTCGTGGTGGCCGTGAGCTTTCCGGTTAATGCCTGGGCGCTTGCTGCCAAACAGGTACCCAATCTGATGAGCCTGCCCGTGCAGGATGCGCTGGTGCTCATTGCAATTTCGGTGCTGCTGACGGTTGTCGCTGGCCTGCTGCCGGCCCGTAGCGCATCCAAAAAGGATCCCGTGGAAGCCCTGCGCTCCGAATAATGCGACAAAAGGGTTGTTCCTTTGTCACGTTCGTTGATATGAGAGAAGAGTAGATGATTCTATCGTTGGCCCCTATGGAGGGGATTACCGGGCATGTGTTCCGTCGCGTGCATGCGGAGTGCTTCGGCGCGCTCGATTGCTATTACACGCCGTTTTTGCCGCCGCCGCGGGTGGGAAACCGCTTTGGCGGCAAGGCGTTTAAGGAGATCGATCCTGCCAATAACCAGGGGCTCAACGTAGTGCCTCAGCTGATGTCCAAGAACGCGGACGAGTTTGTGTGGGCGGCGCAGGTGCTCGCCGACATGGGCTACCGCGAGGTCAATCTCAACCTGGGTTGCCCTTCGGGAACGGTTGTCGCCAAGGGCAAGGGCTCGGGTTTCTTGCGCAATCTCGACGAGCTCGAGGCGTTCTTAAGCGATGTGTGCGAGCGGTCGCCGTTGCCGGTGTCGGTAAAGACCAGGCTGGGGCTGGAGAATGACGACGAATACGAGCGCGTGCTCGATCTGTATTGCCGCATGCCGTTGGCAGAGCTGATTGTGCACCCGCGCGTACAGAAGGACCGTTATACGGGCTCGCCGCGCAAGGAGTTTTATGGCGAGACGCTGGAGCGTGCGCCGTTCCCCGTGGCCTATAACGGCGACATTTTCGATCTTGAGGACATGGACGCGCTGGTGGAGGTCTATCCCGGCACACGCCATGTGATGCTGGGGCGTGGCTTGCTTGCGAACCCCGCGCTGGCTCGCATGGTCAAGGGCGGCCCTGCTGCAACGGCTGCTGAGCTGCAGCGCTTTCACGACACGCTGTTTGCGGCATATGCAGAAGAGATTGGCGGTAACGCGGTCTTTCGCATGAAGGAGTGG
>DXLY01000119.1 GCA_019414465.1 Collinsella sp. | reverse complement strand
CCTACCTGGGCGGCTGCGCGCTGCACGATCCGCTGGCGGTTGCCGTGGCGATTGATCCCACGCTCGTGGGTGCGCTCGGCTGTAACCTGCGTGTTGACTTGCTGGGTGAGTATCGCGGCCGCACCATCTGCGATGAGCGCCGCGTGGCAGATCCCGACAAGAGCACACTCGTGGCGCTGACCGTCGATACCCCGCGCTTCCTGTCCGAGTTCAAGGCCCGTATGGCCCGTGTCCTTGGCTAAGTTGTCTTTTTGGGACGGGGCTTTTTTGACTGGTATGATTGGTGCGACCATTCGAACCAGCTAAAAGAGCCCGTCCCAAATTGACTACCGAGAGGATCTGCCATGGAGCGCATTGCGAGCTTTTCCGTTGACCATCTGTTGCTTGAGCCCGGCGTGTATGTGAGCCGCATCGACCGCGATCCGGCGACCGGGGCCGCCGTCACCACCTTTGACCTGCGCCTGACCACGCCCAACAAGGAGCCGGTCATGAACACGGCCGAGTGCCACACCATCGAGCACCTGGGCGCGACGTTCCTTCGCAATCATGCCGAGTGGTCGAGCCGCATTGTCTACTTTGGCCCCATGGGCTGCCGCACGGGCTTTTACCTCGTCGTATTTGGTGAGGTGACGAGCGAGGAGATCCTGCCGCTCGTGCGTGAGCTGTTCGAGTTTGTCGCCGGTTTTGAGGGCGATGTTCCCGGTGCCGCTCCCGAGGAATGCGGCAACTACCTGGACCAGAACCTCCCCATGGCCAACTGGCTTGCGCGTCGCTACCTCGACCGCGACTTGGCCGATATCGACGAGAAGCATCTGCACTATCAGCAGGCGTAAGGGTTTTATCGCCCAAAACGCGTGCATTGGGCGCCTTCGCTTATGCGGGGGCGCCTTTTTGTTGATTGGTCGGGACGAGCGTTCAAAATCGCTCATGTTTGTTCTAGAATGTTCGTATAGTCACATTTACGAACAGGAGTGAACATGCATATCTACTCTGTCAACGATCCCGAGTTCAAGTCCTATGGCAACGTTTGGGATGACGTTCCGTCCGAGCTTACGTCGCCCGTGCTCGAGGCACTTGCCTCCACGCCCATCCCCGAGGGCAGCAAGTACGTAGCAGGCGCGCCGGAGCTCGAGGACGTCAAGGATGCCGACAAGCTTGGCTTTCTCATGTTTGGTGGCCGTCCGTTCCAGCTGGGCTGGTGCAACGGCCACAATACACGACTCAACTGCCTGGAGTATCACCGCGCCAGCGAGTTCAACCTGGGTGCACGCGACTTTATCCTGCTCGTGGCGCATCGTTGGGAGATCGAGGGCGGCAAGCTCGATACCGCGTGCGTCAAGGCGTTCCGCGTGCCGGCGGGCAAGGTTGTCGAGGTCTTCAATACCACGCTCCACTACACGCCCTGCATGGTCGACGGCGGCGGCTTCCAGGTGATGGTGGCGCTGCCCGCTGGCACCAATGGTCCGCGCCCCGAGGCTGCGGCCAACATGCCCGCGGCCGGCGACAGCTACTGCTACTGGAAGGCCGACAAGTGGGTTCTCTGCCATGCTGACAGCCCCAAGGCTGCCGAGGGCGGCTACGTAGGCCTCATCGGCAAAAACCTCGACATCGCCTGCGACTAGAATCTTCCGTCTCGATCTGTAACATCTAGCGGGCTAAATCGTCTCTACCTGTTACAGATCGAGACAAACTGCATGGGACAGACCGAACAATCTCAATCTGTAACACCAGGCCCGGTTTTGACGGCCTAGCTGTTACAGATCGAGACAAAACGGGCCCAAACCACCACAAAGGCGCCTGTCCCCATTGCGGTGGCTGCCTAGAGTTGGCTGCGCAGATAGTCAGCCATATATGGAACGGCGAAACGCACGTAACCGCGGCGCGCCTGTTCGATTACGCCGGCGTCGATGAGGCGCCGGCGATACTTTTGCGCATAGTCGGGTGTGACTGACATACGTTTCGCTACATCGGAAATGCGCGAAACGGCGTCTTCGTCATCAGTCATTGCGTCGAGAAACGCGACGTCTTGGTCCGATAGCGCGGCGAGCGTCGTTTCACAAACATCGTTTTCGAAATCGGCTTTTGACGCTTCGATAGCTCCGTCGACTTGCTCTGGCGTTACGTGTTCTCCTGTCTTGCAGCGATTGCCGATGTTATAGCCGATGAGCTGCAGCATATAGGGCGAGCCTTGGGTTGCGCGAGCGGCACGGAGGCGAAGATCGCCTGGAATATCAAGGTCGAGCTCTTCGAAAGCCCGCTGATAATAGGCATCGACATCTCCGACTGAAAGCGGTTCGAGCGTGACCTTGCGAGCGCGGTTGAGAAATGTCAGCACGCGGTCATTGAGCGTTGCACAGACGGCTCCCGGGAGACCTGCCATAACAAGCGCGACGTTGAGTCCCTCACCGACCAGCTCTTGATAGGCGGTGACGAGCTGTCTAATCTCAGGTGAATTAGCTTGGAGCTCATCGATAAGGATGAGGATGCCGTGCCCCTGCTCGGTCAGCTTGCGCGCCAGCTGCGTGAGTTTGAACTGGAAACTCTTGGTCTCCTGCACATCGCGTGTGAACTCGAGACCGGCTGAGAAGCCGAAGACGCTCAAGCTACCGCCAGAAAGTTTGGGGAGATGACGCTTGCTGACATAAGGCTCGCCTGCTTCTTGGATTTTTTCAACAATGCGCTCAAGCATATCTTCGGAGGCTACGGTGGGTGTGGCGACAACAAAACCGAGCTTGCGTGCGCGGTCGGCAAGTTCCCACAGAAGAACCGTCTTGCCGCTGCCTCGCTGGCCGAGCATGAGCATGGCTCGGTCTCGATTGCCCGGCTCCTGCTCAAGACCGGAGATGAATGTCGAAATCACGTTCCCGCGACCCACCAGATAGGACGGGCGATTTCCAAATGAGGGGGAGAAGATGGTTTCAGTCATAAGTCTCCTTTCCTTTTTTTCCTATTTTTTCCTTTCTTTCCTATTCAGTCAAATGAATTGCTGAGCGAAGGCGGTTACGTAGGCCTCGTCGGCAAAACCTCGACATCACCTGCGACTAGAATCTTCTGTCTCGATCTGTAACATCTAGCGGGCTAAATCGTCTCTACCTGTTACAGATCGAGACAAACTGCAGGGACAGACCGAACAATCTCAATCTGTAACGCCAAGCCCGGTTTTGGCGGTCTACCTGTTACAGATCGAGACAAACCGGGCCCAAGCCGCCACAAAGGTGCCTGTCCCCTTTGTGGTGGTTTGGGGCGGCGGTATCAGAAAGTGTCAGACGGGGGCGGCTGCCGGGCCGCCGTGTGCGAAAAGAAGTGTCGGCCTGCGTCGCTGTCGTTGGGCGAGGCCCTATTTGCGGGGATACTGAAACCACGACAAGCAGCGTATGAAAGGATCGATGCATGGCTTTTCGTAAAGACTTTCTGTGGGGCGGCGCGACGGCTGCCAACCAGTGCGAGGGCGCCTATAACGTGGACGGCCGCGGCCTTGCCAACGTGGACGTGGCTCCGCACGGCCCCGAGCGCTATGCGGTGGTCTCCGGCCAGCGTAAAATGCTCGACTTCGAGGACGGCTATTACTATCCCGCGCAGACCGGCATCGATTTCTATCACCATTACAAGGAGGACATCGCCCTCTTTGCCGAGATGGGCTTTAAGACCTTCCGCATGAGTCTGGCCTGGACCCGCATCTTCCCCAACGGCGACGAGACCGAGCCCAACGAGGCCGGCTTGGCCTTCTACGAGGACGTATTCCGCGAGTGCCGGGCGCACGGTATCGAGCCGCTCGTGACCATCACGCACTTCGACTGCCCGATTCACCTCATCAAGGAGTACGGCGGCTGGCGCAACCGCAAGCTCATCGACTTCTACAAGAACCTCGCGACCACGATCTTCACCCGCTACAAGGGTCTGGTGAAGTACTGGCTCACTTTCAACGAGATCAATATGATCTTGCACCTGCCGTTTATGGGTGCCGGACTGGTCTTTGAGGAGGGCGAGAACAAGGAGGCCGTCGAGTACCTGGCCGCCCACAACGAGCTCGTCGCCAGCGCTTGGGCAACCAAGATCGCTCACGAGATCGACCCCGAGATCAAGATCGGCTGCATGCTCGCCGCAGGTAGCTACTACCCCTACAGCTGTCGTCCGGGCGATGTGCGCCAGGCGCAGCTCGACAATCAGGACAATTACTTCTTCGTCGACGTTCAGAGCCGTGGCTACTACCCGGCCTATGCCGTCAAGAAGCTCGAGCGTCTGGGCATCGATGTGGGCATGACCGACGAGGACCGCGAGATCCTGGCCGCCAACACCGTCGACTTCATCAGCTTTAGCTATTACAGCACCCGTTGCTCCGCCGGTGCCGATAACCCCGATGTCGAGCGCACCCAGGGCAACGCCTTCGCCGGCGCCAAGAACCCCTACCTTCAGGAGAGCCAGTGGGGCTGGGCCATCGATCCGCTGGGCTTCCGTATTACGCTCAACGACCTGTACGACCGTTATCAGAAGCCGCTGTTTGTGGTTGAGAACGGTCTGGGCGCCAAGGATGTTGTCGAAGAGGACGGTTCCATCAACGATGACTACCGTATCGACTATCTGCGCCAGCATATTGCCGCGATGCGCGATGCGGTGACCGAGGACGGCGTTGACCTGCTGGGCTACACCACCTGGGGCCCGATCGACCTGGTGTCTGCCGGCACGGGCGAGATGTCCAAGCGCTACGGCTTTATCTATGTGGACCGCGACGACGCCGGCAACGGCACCCTCAAGCG
>DXLY01000118.1 GCA_019414465.1 Collinsella sp. | reverse complement strand
GGTCGCGAGCATGCCCATGTAGTCGGCCTGAGCACGCTCCATGCCACCGGCAGCGCCTGCCATGCCGCGGAAAATATTACCGCCGCCGACAACGACGCCGACCTCATGGCCAACGGCGAGCAGCTCCTTGACCTGCTTGGCAAGATGATCGGTAACCTTGGGGTCGATGCCATATTGGCCGTCGCCCATCAGCGCTTCGCCGGAAAGCTTAAGAAGCACTCGTTTATATCGGATGTCGGACAAAGCGATCCTCCTTTAATTAGACTCTCAATATGATATCAAAGGCTCTGATAAGAGCCATGAAAAAGCAGGCTGTGAGTAAAACCCACAGCCTGCTCATTACCAGCTACAAGAGCTTATTTACTCGCCACGGACCAGACGGTCAAAGGCAACGACGGTAATGGTGTCGCCGAGCTCCTTGGAGACCTGCTCAGCGTACTTCTTGATGGTGAGGGAGCTGTCCTTGATGAACTCCTGCTCGGTGAGCACGGACTGCTTGTAGAACTTCTCCAGACGGCCAACAGCCATCTTCTCCTGGATAGCCTCGGGCTTGCCGGACTCGGCAGCCTGGGCCATGTAGATCTGCTTCTCGTGCTCGACGGTCTCGGCCGGAACCTGATCGCGGGTAGCGCAGATCGGGGCGACGGCGGCAACCTGAAGGGCAACGTCGTGAGAGAAGGTCTTGAAGGACTCAGCCTGAGCGGTCTCGGCCTTCTCGAAGGCGAACTCGACGAGGACGCCGATCTTACCACCCATGTGGATGTAAGAAGCGAGCGCGCCGTTCTCGGCCTTGCGGGCAGCGAAGCGGGAGATCTTCATGTTCTCGCCCATGATGTGAATCATCTCGGTGAGCTCGGAGGAAACGGTCTCCTCGCCCATCGGCTTCTCGAGCAGAGCGTCGACGTCAGCAGGCTCGGTGGTAGCGACAACCTCAGCGACCTTAGAAGCAAAGCCGGTGAACTTGGCGTTGGAGCCAACGAAGTCGGTCTCGCAGGAGAGCTCGAGCAGAGCACCGGTCTTGCCATCCTCGGAGACGAACGCGGCGACAGCGCCCTCGTTGGTCTCACGGCCAGCCTTCTTGGCAGCCTTGGCGAGGCCGTTCTTACGAAGAACGTCGACAGCGGCGTCCATGTCGCCGTCAGCCTCGACGAGAGCCTTCTTGCACTCCATCATCGGGGAGTCGGTCATCTCGCGGAGCTGCTTGACCATAGCGGCGGTAATCTGGGCCATTGTGGTTCCTTTCAAAGAGATGAAAAAGAATTAACTAAGACTGATTTACTCGGCCTTGGGCTCAGCGGCCATCTCGGCCTCGGAGACCTGCTCCTTGCCGGAGCCAGCGAGGCAGGCGTCAGCCATGAGCTCGCACATAAGGGTGACAGCAGAGATAGCGTCATCGTTACAGGGGATGCCGTACTCGACCTCGTCGGGATCGGAGTTGGTGTCGATCAGAGCGACGACGGGGATGTTCAGGCGCTGAGCCTCCTTGATGGCGTTCTCCTCGCGCTTGGTGTCGATGACGAAGAGAGCCTGGGGCAGACCCTTCATGTCGCGGGCGCCACCGAGGTTGGTCTGGAGCTTGGTGAGCTCCTTGCCGAGAACAGCCTGCTCCTTCTTGGGGAGCACTGCCATGCGGCCGTCCTCGACCATGGCCTCGAGCTCCTCCATGCGGTTGATGCGGGAGCGGATGGTGACGAAGTTGGTCAGCATGCCGCCGAGCCAACGCTGGTTGATGTAAGGCATGTTGGCGCGCTCAGCAGCGTTCTTGACGGCCTCCTGAGCCTGCTTCTTGGTGCCGACGAACAGCACGTTGCCGCCCTTGGCGACGTTCTTGACGAAGGTGTAGGCCTGGTCGGCGTCGAGGATAGTCTGCTTGAGGTCGAGGATGTAGATGCCGTTGCGCTCACCGAAGATGAACGGCTTCATCTTGGGGTTCCAGCGACGGGTCTGGTGACCGAAGTGGCAGCCGGCCTCGAGCAGGGTGCGGATATTAATCTTGGTAGCCATGTTAAACCTCCTGTGGTTTGCCTCCGCGCGGGGTCATCCTCCAAAACCAACCCGGACATGTGCTACCAAAGCCCGGGCACCACGGTATGAAGTAGCCGCGCGTGCGTGATAAAAACCTGTTGCCGTGAAGCAACCCGATGAATGATAGCAGGAATGCATCTTCGTGCCAACCCGCAATCAAAACCACACACCTGAGCGCGGCGCGGGACGTCCCAGCCACTATTCGCCGCGGGGATGGGCTTGAGCCACAGCCCGCTTAAGCCGATCGGGTGTGAGATGCGTGTAGATCTGCGTCGTGGACAGGCTCGCATGACCTAGCAGCTCTTGAACCGAGCGCAGGTCCGCGCCGCCCTCGAGCAAGTCGGTCGCAAAGGTATGGCGCATCGCATGCGGGGCGATGTCGGCCGGAATGCCGGCGAGCGTCGCCAGCATATGAAACCGCCGCCTGAGCATGGCGGCACTCATGCGATTACCGCGCGCCGATATAAGCAGCGGATGCGGCCCGGTAGCGGGGTCACGACGCTTTGCCTGAGCGAGCAACTCCGGCCTCCCCTCCTCAATATAGAGACGCGTCGCCTCGAGCGCACGACGATACAGAGGGACGATACGTTCTTTGCTCCCCTTGCCCCACAGGCGCAGCGTGCGTTCGGACCACGCAATGGACTCCACATTGAGTGCTGCGAGCTCTGAGATACGGGCGCCCGAGGCATAGAGCAGCTCGAGCATCGCCGCATCGCGCAGTCCCGCGGGTGTTGAGGTATCAGGCGTCTTGAGCAGCGCCTCGACCTGCTTGGTCGTCAGCACACCAGGTAGATCGCGCGGGAGCTTGGGCGAGGAAATTGCCGAGACCACATCGCCCTCCACGACCCCCTCGGCAGCCATCCAGCGATAGAGAGATCGAATAGCCGACAGGTGCGCCGCAAGCGTTCGGGGAGCCACCTGCTCACGCGAAAGCTCAGCAAGATAGCGACGAATGGTGCGCACGTCGGCAGCGAAAGCATCAATATCCTCACGCTCGCACCAGGCAGCAAAGCGCTCCAGCCTCGAGCCATAGGCCGTCACCGTATTGGGAGAAAGCCCCTCGACACGTGCGATATAGGCGATAAACGAGTCGACGGTGTCGTACAGGTCAAAGGCTATGACCGGTCGCCTCCAAACAGATCAGGACGAGTGGCCAGATAGGCATCAAGGGCCTCGAGCGCACGGTCCGCATAGGCCTGGTAGCGGTCGCGCTTGCTGCGGCGCTTACCATCCTCGAGTGGCGGCACCAGGCCAAAGTTGACATGCATGGGCTGGTAGCCCACGGTGGCAGGATCGGTCGCATAGCCCACGAGCGCGCCCAGGGCGCCCACGCGGGGCAACTCGACGCCCGCGGCGCCGATAGCCTCGGCATAGGTGTTGAGCGCCGCGAGCAGACCGGTCGCCACGGCTTCCATGTACCCCTCGGTGCCGGTGATCTGACCGGCCAGGCGCACGCCGGTACCAGGCACGGCAAAGGTGCCATCGAGCACGTGCGGGGCGTCGACAAAGGTATTGCGGTGCATGACACCGTAGCGGAAGAACTCAGCGTTCTCCAGGCCCGGCACCATATGGAAGACGCGCTTCTGCTCGCCAAAGGTCAGGTTGGTCTGGAAGCCCACCAGGTTATAGGCGGTCTTCTCCTTGTTCTCGGCACGCAGCTGAATCGCCGCCCAAGGGCGACGTCCGGTACGCGGGTCGGTGAGGCCGACGGGCTTCATGGCGCCAAAGCGAATGGCGTCCTTGCCGGTGCGCGCAACTTCCTCGGCAGGTTGGCAGGCCTGAAACAGATCGCCGCCCTCAAAGTCTTTGAGCACCACGCGGTCGGCCGTGGTAAGTGCCTCGATAAAGGCCTCGTACTCCTCCTTGTTGAGCGGAGCGTTGAGATAGTCGCCGCTCCCCTGCTCCTCGTAGCGCGACTGCGAAAACAGCACGTCCATATCGAGCGTGGAGGCATCGACGATCGGCGCCGCGGCATCGAAGAACGCAAGGGCGTCGCCACCGACGAGCTTCATGACCTCTTCGCTCAGCGCCGGTGAACACAGCGGGCCCGCGGCAATGACCACGTGGCCCTCGGGAATCTGTGTGACCTCGCCGTGCACGACCTCGATATTGGGACGGGCGGCAACCTCGGCCTCGACAAGCTCGGAAAACTTGACGCGGTCGACCGCCAGGGCACCGCCGGCGGGAACAGCCGCGCGATGGGCGCAATCGAGCAGGACTGAACCCATGCGCTCAAGCTCGGCCTTCAGCAAACCAGCCGCGGAATCCGGACGGGTCGACTTAAACGAATTGGAGCAGACGAGCTCTGCCAAGTGATCGGTATGGTGAGCCGGGGAGCTAACCTGGGGGCGCATCTCGCACAGCTTTACGGCAAAACCGCGGTCTGCCAGCTGGATCGCGCATTCCGAACCCGCCAGACCGCCACCGATAACCGTCACCTGATCGAACTGCATCTGCAAACACCTTTCTAATTGACACGTTTTCCATTGTGACCGAAGGGCGTCTGGGCGTGAAGGGCAAACTTGGAGGGCGCATACCTTCCATCCATCATGCGCTCGATAAGGCCCTCGAGTTCAAGCGAACCCAAGAGTTTGAGTACGCCGACAGCATCGAGCGAGACGAGCGCCGCGATGTCGTCGACTTTGAGCGGAGAGGCGATGAGCGCATGCATCACGGTCTGCTGTGTTTGATCCAGGTCGGCAATGCCGGGAGCATCGGGGCGCGAGTAGCGCAGGGTGCCGTAGATGCGTGAGATAGCCATCTCGATAGATTCCTCGTCGATGATGCAGCAGGCACCGTTCGCAATGAGGTAATTCGTGCCACGCGACTCGGGCGATAGGATCGACCCCGGCACAGCGAGAAGTTCTCGCCCCAAATCCATAGCAGCCTCGGCTGTAGAAAACGTCCC
>DXLY01000117.1 GCA_019414465.1 Collinsella sp. | reverse complement strand
GCCGCGGTCGTTACCACGGTTGCCGCCAAAGCCGCCACGGTTGCCACCGCGATCGCCATAGCCACCACGGTTGCCGCCAAAGCCGCCGCGACCGCCACGGTCGCCGCCACGGTCACCAAAGCCGCCACGGCCGCCGCGATCGCCACCGCGACCGCCGCGGTCGCCACCACGGCCACCACGATCGCCAAAGCCGCCGCGGCCGCCACGGTCGCCGCCACGGCCACCACGGTCGTCACGGCCGCCGCGAGGACCGCGATCCTCGTCCAGGCCCATGGCGACGAGCGGAGCGATAACCTTATCGAGAGCGGCCATCAGCTCGGTGGCCTCCTCGTAAGAAAGCTCGGGCAGGAGCTTCTCCTTCTTGTTGGCAAGCTCGACCAGGCCCTCAGCGGCATCCTCGGCAGCGAATACAACGATCTTGCGCATATCGCCCTCGGCGTCGTCGATGCGGCCGACCAGATCGGCAGCCTCGGCCTCGGCCATCAGGCCATCGAGCTCACGAAGGCGCATGCCCAGCAGGTCGGACATTTCCTTCTGCTCCATCTTGGGCTTGAGGTCAAGAAGCTTGATGGCGCGCTCGATGTTCGCCATGCGCTCGGCCTTGGCCTCCTCCTCCTTGGAAATAGCAAAGCGACGGCTACGCAGCAGGCGGGCGGCCTTCTGCATCTTGTCCATCAGCTCTTCGTCATCGTAATCAACGGCGGCCTCGACAACCTCGGCCTCCTCCTCGGCGGAAACCTCGTCAGCAGCCTCAACCTCGGCAGCTTCGGTCTCCACGGTCTCGACTGCCTCAACCTCGGCAGCCATGGTCTCGTTCTCGGTCTCGTTCATAATCTCTTCGTTCTCGGACATGAGACTCCTTCTTGGCCCTCTCGGGCATCATCGCCCCATTCGCGGGGCCCGTCGCGCACTCTTTGCGCTTTAAACATTCATGCCTCTCGGCAAAACGTCCATTAGTTTATGGTGTCGCCATCCAATCTAGCTGCAGAATCTATGTGCACACATTAATGCGACATGTGCGACTCGCGACGAGCGTACACCAGCGACGTCGCGAACCCGACCACGGCAATCACGGCCGCCACACGCACGGCAGCTGAAAATCCAATCGCTTGGGCAACGTCCGTTGCAACGCCGGCGGCGCCGGCAGTCGCCGCAGAACTCGAGAGCAGGCCGATAAACAGCGACGGGCCAAACGATGCGGCAATCATGTTCCACGTGTTGAGCAATGCCGTTCCGTGAGGATGCTCAGCGGCAGGCAGTGTCTCCAAGCCGGCCGTCTGCGAGGGACTCAGCACCAAACCGACTCCGGCATACACCACAACGGTCAGCGCCACGACGACGCCGATGTTCAAGCTTGCCGCCGTCATCGAGATGGCAGTCTGCCCCACGGCAATCAGGGCAAAGCCGACCGGCAGCAGCGGCCATGCGCCACGGGCGTCCATCACGCGTCCGCCCACAATCGAGGTCACGGCGTTGCAGGCAATTGCCGGCAAAATGAGCAGGCCCGCAACAAGTGCGGTCATGCCGTATGCGCCCTCAAAATAGAGCGGCAACAAAACGCTCATCGAGAATGCCGTCATCATCGACACCACCACAAGCAGACACGCAGGCCAAAAACGGACGCTCACCATGGGACGCACGTTAAGCACCGGATGCTCGAGCTTGAGCTGACGGGCCGCAAACAGGCCGAGCAGCACAATGGCGGCGAAGAGCGTCACGATACCGGCAATCAGATTGGTCGAGAGCTCGCCTACGGAATACACGAATGCCGTAATGCCGGCGGCGAGCAAAACAACCGACAGAATATCAAGCGTGGTGTTCGAGCGCTCTCCAACATTCTGTACAAGCTTAACGCCCGCCGCAGCGACCGCAATGCCGCCCACCAGCGGCACTACAAACACTGCCCTCCAGCCAAGCAACGTGCACATAAGACCGCTGATCACGGGTCCAAACGCCGGCCCCAGCGTAATGCAGGCACCGCCCAGGCTCAGATACAAGCCGAGTTTCTCGCGCGGGGCGCAAGACAGCACCACGTTCATCATGAGCGGGAACAAGATGCCCGATCCCGCAGCCTGCAAAATACGGCTTGGCAGCAAAACGCTAAACGACGGAGCGACCAAACACAGGACTTCGCCGGCGACCAGGCATCCGCATGCGAAAAACAGCAGCTTGCGCGTCGAGAAACGACCGGACAGGAAGGCCATGATGGCCGTAAAGATCGATGTCACGATCATGTAGCCCGAAACAAGCCACTGCGCCGTGGTGGCACTCACCGAAAAGGCCGCCATAATGTCGTGCAACGCCACGTTAATGATGTTCTCGTTAAACGCGGCAACAAAGGCTGCAATATACATTACGACGAGAAGCGCCGCTGTGGCCGATGGCGTTACTTGAACTTGTTGCTGAGATTTGCTCCCCATGCATTTCCTTCCTCTTGGAACGACAGTCGCATCGCCCCAGAGGAACAGTCCAGGGCGAAAAATGAGCCCTAGACTTACGCCAGACGCCGTACACGACGAGCCTGGCAACATGGTCCAACGTCGAAAGATTGTAACGCGGACGCGCAGCTTTCCTTCCGCGCTATTATTAAAAGTCCACGAAAGCATGAGACATGAGGAGCCCGCCATGATTAAGCCCATCATGAAATCCGAGTTCTTTTTGCGCCTGCCTTCCGAAGACGCGGGACCCGACGATGCCGCGACCGGGCAGGACCTCCTGGATACGCTCCACGAGCATGAGCATGAGTGCGTGGGGCTCGCCGCCAACATGATCGGCGTACGCAAACGCATCATCTGCGTAAAGGACGGCAACAGGACGCTCCTGATGTACAACCCTCAAATTCTTGAGCAGGTCAATGCCTATCAGACAAGCGAAGGATGCCTCTCGCTAATCGGCGAGCGTCCCTGTACCCGCTATCGCCGCATTAAGGTTGAGTATTTGGACGAGAACTTCGTCCACCGCATCAAAAACTTCTCGGGCTACACCGCCGAGATCATCCAACACGAAATCGACCACTGCACTGGAATAGTGATCTAGTTCCGCCGATTCAAGAAAGCTCCCTGCAGCAAAACAACTGCAGGGAGCTTTTCACAGTGCGGAGCTTCTATCCCACTAGCTTTGACGGTAATGATCGAAGAAATCGGCGAGGTCTTCGAGCGACTCTTTGAGCACTTCCATGCGCGGCAGGTACACGATACGGAAGTGGTCGGGCTCAGCCCAGTTAAAGCCGCCGCCGCGCGTAATCAGGATCTTCTTCTCGTGCAGCAGGTCAAGGGCGAACTGTTCGTCATCGGTGATGTTGAACTTTTTAACATCCATCTTGGGGAAGATGTAGAACGCCGCACGCGGCTTAACCACCGAGATGCCGTCAATCTTGTTGAGTGCCTCATACACAAAGTTTCGCTGCTCGTAGACACGGCCGCCGGGACGGATGTAGTCGTTGACCGACTGATGGCCACCGAGTGCCGTCTGAACGATCGACTGAGCCGGCACGTTGGAGCACAGGCGCATGTTGGAAAGCATGTTGACGCCCATGATAAAGTCGCTCATGCAGCGCTGGTTGCCCGAAAGCACCATCCAGCCAATACGATAGCCCGCAATCATATGCGACTTGGACAGGCCGCTAAACGTAATGCAGGGCAGGTCGGGGGCGAGCGATGCAATGGAGACGTGCTCGTAGCCGTCCATGCACAGGCGGTCGTAAATCTCGTCGGCAAAAATCATGAGCTGGTGCCTGCGCGCAATCTCGACAATGCCCTCGAGCACCTCGCGCGGATAGACAGAGCCCGTGGGATTGTTGGGGTTGATGATGACGAGGGCCTTGGTCGCGCTCGTGATCTTAGACTCCATATCCTGCAGGTCGGGATACCAATCGGCCTGCTCGTCGCACAGATAGTGCACGGGATGGCCGCCGGCAAGGGTCGCGCACGCCGTCCACAGCGGGTAGTCGGGGCTGGGGATCAGAATCTCGTCGCCGTTGTCGAGCAGCGCGTTCATCGAAAGCTGAATGAGCTCGGACACGCCGTTGCCCGTGTAGATATGCTCCATCTGAACGTTGGGCAGGCCCTTGATCTGCGAGTACTGCATAATCGCCTTGCGCGCGGAGAACAGGCCGCGCGAGTTGGAATAGCCTTCGCAGTCGGGCAGCTGCTGGCGCATGTCCTTAATGACCTCATCGGGCGTGCGGAAACCAAAGGGTGCCGGATTACCGATGTTGAGCTTGAGGATGCGCTCGCCCTCGTCCTCCATGCGGGCGGCCTCGTCGACGACGGGGCCACGCACGTCATATAGAACGTTCTCGAGCTTGGTGGATTTAGAAAAAGTACGCATGGTGGTGCTCCTTGTGATTTGAGCCGTGGGACTGGGTTCTGGCTTGGCAACTTTACGGGACGGAGGGGTCTCACCTTGATCGGCGTCACCGGCAAGCAGCCAGGTAACATCGACCTCCAAAATGCGGGCGAGCAGCTCTGCCACATCGCGCCGCGGAATCGTCTTGCCGCTCACATATTGGCTCATCTGACTCTTGCCGAGTTTTTTGCCGAGCATCTCCGATGCGCGGATCACGTCCGACTGGCGAACGTCGCGATCGGACATAGCCTGTCGCAGGCGATCGCTAAACGTCTCTTGGGCCACAGGAACCTCCTTGCTGGCAAAGTTCAATTTATAGAACACGAATTGAACCGGGGTTCAATTTAGCAAGCAGTATAGCGCCGCGCCTCATTCGAAAGTTCAATTTCATAAGAAAACGTACCGAACTCCGAGATTTGCCCAAAACGGACAATGACGTGTACACGTTTAGAGGTATTCGAGGAAACGGGCGGCGGCAAGCGAAACATCGGCCGTTCGATATATGGCGTTGATTTGGCGATGGGGATGCCCCTCGAGTGGGCGCACAGCAACATCGAACTGACAACGGCGCAAGATGAGCGCGGGAAGAATGCTCACGCCCAGGCCGTCCTCGACCATAGCCATAATCGCATAGTCATCCCAAGTCGACAGCTTGGAGCACACCGTCAGCCCCGCCCGACGGAACAGCGGCGTAATC
>DXLY01000116.1:4808-5087 GCA_019414465.1 Collinsella sp. | reverse complement strand
GCCAGATCGGGTTCCAGGCCCTCGAGCTCACGGATGCGGCGCTTGCGCTCCAAGGCACCCGAAGCCTCGCCGGCATCGAGCCCCACGCGCACCAGACCACCACAGCTCACGCGGGCGCCATCGGGAGTCACGTAGGTCACACCGTCAACGACAGGGGCAGCCAACGCGGCAGCCAAGTCATCGACCACGTAATAGCCGCCGAGAAGGGCCTCGACAACCGGGCCATAACCGGAGCGCACGGACAGACGATCGACCAGACGCGTACCGGCAGCGCCCTCG
>DXLY01000116.1:0-4798 GCA_019414465.1 Collinsella sp. | reverse complement strand
TCAGCAGCGCCTCGCCCGAAGCCTTCTTTTGGTCCAAAGCCGCACGACCGGCGCGCTCAAGCGTAGCGGCATCATCAAACAAAAGAGCATCGATATCGCCGGCAAGTAGTTGCTCAACCAGGCCCTCAAGCTCACGAGGGGCGTCGAGCACGTCGCCCAGACGGCCTGAGACATCGTCGCCCAGCGCGCCCACCAGACGGCTCACCAGCGGCGAGCTGTCTGCCATGCGGGCATCGAGCTTCTTTTGGCTGGCAAGCTCCGAGCGCACCTCGGACAGCTTGTTGCGCGCCTCGCTCTCACGATTACGCAAGTCCTTCAGGGCTGCACGGGCGACCTCGGTGGCCTCGCGCGCATCGTTCTGGGCCTGACGAGCCGCCTCAAGGGCACTCTCAAGCTCCTCAGCACGGTCGCGACGGCTATCAAGCGATGCTGTAACCTCCTCGAGCTGTTCATCAATCTGCTCCAGGCGCGAGGCGTACATGTTGTCCTCGACCTCGGCGTTGCTCAGCGAGTCCTTCACCTTGGCGAGTTCGAGCGCCGCGTTATCGGCCACACGCTGCACATCGCGTTGCTCACGCGTAAGCTGCGAAATCTGATTGTCGAGCGCCACGCGCCGCTCGTGGAGCTCAGCGGCGGCAGGACCAGCGGCGTCAACGTCCTCCTGGGCCTGCATGTGCGCGCCGGTCACTTCCTCAAGCTGCGCACGTGCATCCTCGAGCTCCTCGACCACGCGACGACGCTGATGCTCGGAGCTCGAGATCTGGCCGCGCATGTCGGACAGGCGCGACACCATATTGTGGCCCTTTTCCTCGAGCAGGCGCATATCGGAGTTAATGCGACCGACCACGTCTTGCATATGGCGGCGCTGCTCGCCCAGATCGCCCACAAACAGGCCCTTTTCCTCGAGCATGACCTGGAACTTCTCGAGCTCGCGTTCCTTTTCGCCCAAGCGGTACTGCGCAAGCTCAAGCTCGGCAGCACCCTCCTTGGAGCGGCTCTCCAAGTCGTTCCACTGCGTCTGCAGCGAACGAAGCTCGTCGACGGCCAGCATCTGCGTAAGCTCGTTCGCGCGCGAGGACAACTCTTTGTACTTGCGCGCACGATCGACCTGACGCTCCAGCGGTCGCAGCTGACGGGCGATTTCCTTATTGATGTCGCGGGCACGCGTCAGATGCTCGTCCATCGACTTAATCTTTTTGAGCGCACGCTCCTTGCGGCGCTTGTGCTTGGAGATGCCGGCGGCCTCCTCGATGAGGGCGCGGCGCTCCTCGGGGCGGCTCTGCAAAATGGCGTCGAGCTTGCCCTGGCTGATGATGGAATGCGTATCCTTGCCCAGGCCCGAATCGTGCAGGATGTCCTGAATGTCCATCAGGCGGCACGGACTCGAGTTGATGAGGTACTCGCTTTCGCCCGAGCGATACATGCGACGGGTGATGGCGACCTCGTCAAAATCGACGGGCAGCATATGGTCCGAGTTATCGAGCACCAGCGTGACCTCGGCGACACCCACCGGCTTGCGCGCTGACGAGCCCGAGAAGATGACGTCCTCCATGGCCTGGCCGCGCAGCTGCTTGGCGCTCTGCTCGCCCAGGACCCACAGAATTGAGTCGGAGATGTTCGATTTTCCCGAGCCGTTGGGACCGACGATGACGGTCAGGCCCGGCTCAAACGTCATATGGGCGCGGTCGGCAAACGACTTGAACCCTTTGAGCGTGAGGGACTTGAGATACACGGTTCCTCGCTTACACGTGCTTCTTGTTCAGAATCACGCCGTTGGTGGTGTAACCCATGCGGTCGAGCGCTTCGAGCGCGGCGGCTCCCTCGGCTTCCTTCTTAGAGGAACCGGAGCCGCGACCCTGACGAATACCATCGATCAAAACCACGGCGGTAAAGGTGGGCGCATGCGCCGGGCCCTCGGAGCCAACGAGCTTATACGCCGGGGGTTCGTGACCGTCGGCTTGCACGCACTCCTGCAAAAACGACTTGGGGTTCGCGGGGTGCTCGGCACGCTCGGAAGCCAAATGCGGCTTAAGCGTACGGTGAATGAACTCCGCCGCGGCATCCCAGCCGGCATCCAGGTACAGCGCGCCCACGAGCGACTCATAGACGTTCTCGAGGGCCGAATGCAGGCCGCGCGCACCAGTACCGGTCTCGGAGGCACCAAAGATGATGATGTCGTCGATACCCAGCTCGTGGGACACTTCCGACAACGTGGCGCCCGAGACGAGCGACACCTTCAGGCGGGTGAGCTTGCCCTCATCAAACTCGGGATAGGACTCAAAGAGCGAGCGGGCAACCACGGCGCCCAAAATGGAATCACCCAAAAACTCAAGGCGCTCGTAGCTTGCCGAGACTGGCTGGCCTTCGACAGCCGAAGGATGCGTGAGGGCTGCGCGCAGCAGCACCTTGTCATTGAACTCGTGGCCCAAAATCTCCTGGGCGCGCGTAAGTCGTTCGGATAAAGCCAAGACTTAGGCCTCCTTGGCAGCTTCGATAGCGTCGACGGCGTCGGCGACAGTGTTGAGCGAGAGCAGGGTCTCATCATCGATTTCGAGATCGAACTCGTCCTCGATAGCCGTAACCAGCTGCAGGCGCTCGAGCGAGTTGGCATCGAGGTCGTCAAAGGTGGTCTCATCGCTAATTTCGGCAACATCGACGCCCAGAACGTCAGCAGTGACCTCGGCGATCTTGTCGAAGATTTCGGAGCGGTCCATAGCGCTTCCTCTCATAGTGCATGAATACCAAAAGAATGGTACCGCCCGGGCGGTACCAAGACACGGTTCTGATTCTACCCCACGACGTGCACCGCGAAGCACATAACAGCGCTCTAACTCGCTCTTATAAAACGATACCGTCCATAGAGTTGGCGACATTCTCGACCAGCCCGGCGCGCACGGCTTCGGCCGCCGCGAGCGTACCGTTTTTGACAGCCTCAACCGAGGTGGCACCATGGCCGATCAGGACCACGCCGCGCAGGCCCAAAAGAATCGCGCCGCCCTTGGCGTCGCCCGAAAGTTTGGCTTTAATCTCGCGCATTTGCTTTTTGATGAGCAGCGCGGCAATCTTGGTGCCGAGCGAAGACATAAAGACACCCTTGAGCTCCTGCAGCAAAAACTTGGCAGCGCCCTCGGTGGCCTTGAGCGCAATATTGCCCGACATGCCATCGGCAACGACGACATCGAAGTTACCTGAGGTGATGTCCGTTCCCTCGCAGTTACCAACAAAGCCGGGAACGGCGGCTTTCATGGCCGGGAAGCAGGCCTTGGTAAAGTTGGAGCCCTTCTCGTCCTCGGTGCCGTTGGCAAGCAGGCCCACGCGGGGATGCTCGATTCCCAGGACGACGCGGGCATAGGCGCTACCCATCTGGGCAAAACGCACCATGTCATCGACCTCGACATCGGGGTTGGCGCCCATATCGCACAGCACCGTCAGACCGCCGGCGCGATTGGGCAGCGCATTGGTCAGACAGGGGCGCACCGGCTGCTTTTTGCCTTCGGCCTGATACCTAAACGGCGTCACGTAGGCGGTGGCAGCGGCGGTCATGGCACCGGTCGAACCGGCAGAGAAGAACGCGTCCGCATTTCCCTTCTTGATGGCGCGGCACGACAGCACGATCGAAGACTTGCGTTTGGTCATCACGGCGCGAATGGGATCGTCATCCATGCTGATGACGTCGGGGGCTTCCAAGGCCTCCACGCGGGCATGCGCTGCGGCAAAGGGGTTGACGATTTCGGCGGGACCGACGGCCAAAATCTCGATCTCGGAATCTGCCGCAAGCGCAGCCTCGATACCATCGAGAACAACCTGGGGCTTCTCGTCTCCGCCCACAACGTCTACACAAACGCGAACGTTACTCATTTCATATGCTCCTTATACAAAAATGGCCGACTCATTGAGCCGGCCATTGTGGTTCCAGTTGGAACGGCATCGTATCCAGAGTATACAGTTACTCGGTAACGATAACCTCGCGGTCCTTGTAGAAACCGCAGCTGGGGCACACGTGGTGCGGAAGCTTGACAGCGCCGCAACGGGGGCACGTGGACTGAGCCGCAGCCGAGATCTTCATGTTGGCGGAACGACGGGTGTGAGTGCGGATACGACCCTGCTTTTGTTTAGGTACGGGCATAGTGACCTTCCTTATGAACTATCCAGTGTGGCGATTACGCGCAAGTAGCGATACTACCACAGTTTTACTCATCGAGCTTGAGATTCTTCAATGCTGCAAATGGATTTTCCGTGGCAGCGGCCCATTCTGCCTCTGCCTGGACGGCGCAATCGCATTGCTCGACGTTGAGATTGCGACCGCAAGTGGGGCACAGACCGCGGCAATCGGGCTTGCAGAGCACCACAAACGGCGTGTCCATAACGACCGCGTCATTGATGGGCTCACCCAGATCGATGATGCGGTCCTCACCCAGAAGCTCATAGCCGTCCTCGTAGGCCTCGGGATCCTCGGGCACCTCAAAGAGATAAAACTCCTCGATCTCGCCGGCGATATCAAACGAGGCGGGCTCCAGGCAACGGTCGCACTCGCCGGTGGCGTGCGCGCGAACCATGCCCGTGAGCAAGACACCGGTACCGGCATTGGTAAAGACAACGTCGTAGTCGATGCCGTCCTGTAGCTGGTACTCCTTCTCGCCCACCGTGTAGGTGGCGACATCGACCTTACCGGTCAGCGGATACGAATCTCCAGGAAACTCGAGCTGCTCGGAAAGATCGACGGTAACGCTCGGGAACTCAGCCATTACCACTGACCATTCTGCTGGGCGGCACCCTCGTTGAGCTGCTGACGGCAACG
>DXLY01000115.1 GCA_019414465.1 Collinsella sp. | reverse complement strand
GTCCAGGCGCAGCAGCAGCTTGGTGAGCGTCGTCTTGCCCGAGCCCGATTTGCCCACCAGGCCCACGCGCTGGCCCGCCGCCACATGAAGTGTCAGGTCATCGAACACGTTCTCGCCCGCCGCAGCGTCACGGTATGCAAAGCTCAGGTGCTCAAAATCAATTGCGCCCTCGCGCACCTTGAGCTCGGGGGCGTTCTCGTCGTCTGCCACCAGACGCGGCTCGTCCAGCACGCGCGTCATCTCGGCGGCGTCACCCAGCGCGCGGTTAATGCGCTGCATCATGGAACTCACGTAGTTCAGGCGCATGGTGAGGTTATAGGTGTAGGTAAAGATCATGACGAGCGAGCCGGCCGAGATGCCAAACCACGCGTTGCCGCCCGCCACGAACACACTCACCACGGCCATGGTGATGACGATAAGGCCCGAGGTCGTAAAGTTGCGCTGCATCATGGCGTGCATCGAGACCGTTTCGGCATCGCGCGCGGCACGATCGGCGGTGTCGAACAGATCGCGTTCAAAGTCCTCTCGCCCGCAGGTCTTGACGGCCAAGATGTTCGTGACCGCGTCGGACAGCACACCCGAGAGCTTGTTTTGTGCGGCGGACGTCGCGGCCGAAAGCGGCATGATGCGCTTGTACATAAGCCAGACAAACGCGATGTAGACGACCATGATGCCCACCAGGATCACGGTAAATGTGGGCACCACCGGAGCGAGCGCCGTCACCGTGCAGACAACCGAGGTGATGGTGGGAATGAGCGAATACACCGTCACGTCGACCAGACCCGTGTAGCCGCTCATAAAACGGCTCGTCTGGCTCACAAGCGATCCGCCAAAGCGGCTGGTGTGGAATGTCATGGATTGATTGGAGAGCGTGTCGAAGCACAGGCGCGCCAGGTGATAGTTGCCCGCGATCTCGAGCTTGTAGACGGTGTAGTCCTGCAGCTTGGAGAGGATCTGGCCCACCAGGTTGACGAGCACGAGCGCCAAAATGTAGGGACCGAAGACCTCAAACACCTGGTCGCCCGCTACGGGGCCGGCCTGGACACGATCGACGATGAGGGCCATAACGTAGGTGTTGGCAAACGTGAGCAAAAAGATGTAACCCGCCGACGAGAACACCGAGAGAAAGACGATCAGCGGCTGCGTGCGCGTGACATCCCAAAAACGCTGCAGCGTGCGGCGCACGGTCGAGCGTTTGAGCGGGCTGGTGCTTCTCTGAGACATGGGCTTCCTTTCGCGTCTGATAGGGCGAAAGGCCATTGTTGCACATTAAAGTGCGCTTTAGGCAAGTGCGATGCGAAAAGCACCCGCGCCCTGCGCCTGCGCAGGCGCCCCGCCGTCAAGTGCCGCTAGTCCTCGTCTTCTTGGTCTGCGAGCAGGCCCGCGGACGTGAGCCCCAAGACCTCGTCGGCCTCCTTGGCGTCTTCCAGCGCGTCGATATCCTTGAGCTTGCGCTCCATGACGTTGGTACGCGTGGTGATGATGCCCTCGACCGTTTTGCCCGCAGTCTCGATCTGCTGCTGGGCGCGACGCAGCGCCGCCTGATAGCGCGGTAGTTCGGCTTTGACGGCGGAAAGCACGCGTAGCACGTCGTCGGTGCGCTTTTGCAGCCTAAACGTCTGGTAGCTCATCTGCAGGCTGTTGAGGATGGCCGCCATGGTGCTGGGGCCGGCAACGTTGACGTGATAGTCGCGGCCCAGGGTCTCGATAAGCCCAGGGCGCGTGACGACCTCGGCGTACAGGCCCTCAAACGGAACGAACAGAATGCCAAAGTTGGTGGTCGCGGGCACGCTCAGGTACTTTTCGCAGATGTCCTTTGCCTCGCGCTTCACCATGGTGTCGAGCGTCTTGCGCGCGGCGGCGACGGCCTCCGCGTCGCCCGACTCCTGGGCGTCGAGCAGATGCTCATACGCATCGCCCGGGAATTTGGAGTCGATTGGCAGCAGCACGGGGTCTCCCTCGTCTACCGGCAGCTTGACGGCAAACTCAACGCGCTCCGAGGCGCCGGGCTTGGTGGCGACGTTTTCCAGATACTGGTCGGGCGTGAGAATGTCCGCCAGGATCGCGCCCAGCTGCACCTCGCCCAAAATGCCGCGCGCCTTGACGTTACCCAGCACGCGCTTAAGGTCGCCCACGCCAGTGGCGATAGATTGCATGTCGCCCAGGCCCTTGTACACGGCCTCGAGCTGGTCGCTCACCTGCTTAAACGATGCAGACAGGCGGTCGTTGAGCGTGCGAGAGAGCTTCTTGTCCACCGTCGCGCGCATCTGATCGAGCTGCACGTTGTTGTCTTTGCGGATGGCGCCCAGCTGAGCATCGACCGTCTCGCGCACCTTGTCCAGGCGATGCTCGATGCCCTCGCGATTGGCGCCGAGCTGTTGGGCCGTCTCACGGCGCAGGTCATCCATCCGGTCACCAGCTTGCGAGAACTCGCGTGCGATGGCCAGGTAACGTTGCTGCTCCACGGCCGCATCGGTCGTCTGCTGCTGCGCGATGGCATTGGCCGTGCGGCGTGTTTCGGCCAGCGCGACGTTCAGGGCATCGAGCGCGTTGTTGGCCTGCTCGAGCGCAGCCAGCATCTCTGCCCCGCTATCGCCGCGCTCCTGCAGCTCGGCACGAAGGCCCTTAAGCTGCAGGGCACAAGCCACAGCAACCCCCACCGCCACCAAGGCGATCACAACAAGCACGATATCAATAGCAGACATAGACTCCGCCCAACAAACCTCATCGACTATCAATCAAAACCGCGATCAATCTTACCCCGCCACACGCATCGGGCGCTCCACGGCAATCGGGCAAATGGATTTTGGGCCACAGGCATCAAAACGCTAACTCTCCCAGCCGGCGCGGATGGTTGTTACGACATCGCCTAGACGCTGGCCGAGAACTGCCAAGTGCTCAAGCACCTCGCTGGGCGAGGCGCCGTTGAGAATGCACGTGAGGGCATATGAGGCCAAGAAGATTGCCGCGAGCCCCAACGGAATCAGCACGATCATCGCCAGCGTACGCAGGCGCTGGGCCCAGCGACGGCGACGCGCACGACGCTTGTCGAACGCAAGCTCCTGCGCATATGAATCTTGCTGTACGGAATAGGCTCCTGGGTCCACCTCATCCGCAGACGATACCGCGGGCGCGGCGTTTTGCACAGGAGGCTGGACGGCCGCCCCTTGCATTTGCATCTCCATAAGCCGTTGCTGCTGGCGCAACATGCGCTCGGCTTGTTGCCGCGGGGTCTCAAGAAACAGATCCATGTTGGCCTCCTCAATCTGAGCATTCGACGCTTACGCCCAGCATCCCGCACCATCGCGGCCGCGGCAACGAAATCCGCGGCAATAGCCGCAAAGATTCTATAGTCAGAAAACTGTCGAAAAGCTCAACAACTCCCCTACCAGCACTTTCTCTGAGCTTTTTTATCGAATAATCTTTTGCCCTTCCGCCCTTACGCCAACCGACCAAAACCTAACCAAAAGCTTGACGGAAATTGTGAAGACCGGGACCCCACACAAAAAGTGCCGCCCCAAAAGGGGCGGCACACAAACTTCTAATCAGCTTTTCAGTAACGAGCACGCGACGACCCGAAGCGGGCCGGGAGGGCCGGACTACCTTCCCTCAACGCGACCCTGCGAAGCCGTGAGCGAGGAGGGAAGGTAGTCCGGCCCTCCCGGCCCAGCTCACGCTAGCACCACGCGCTAGTAGTTCACCACCTGCTCCTCAAAGTACGCCTTCGGGTGGTTGCACACCGGGCACACCTCGGGCGCCTCGGCACCAACATGCAGGTGTCCGCAGTTCAGGCACTTCCACACCTTTACGCCCTCGCGCTCAAACACCTCGCCCGATTCAATGCGCTCGACGAGCTTGTTATAGCGCTCTTCGTGGGCCTTCTCGACAGCGGCGACGCCGCGGAACTTCTCGGCGATCTCGGCAAAGCCCTCCTCCTCGGCGGTCTTGGCAAACTCGTCATACATCGTGGTCCACTCGTAGTTCTCGCCCGCGGCGGCGTCGCGCAGGTTGTCCAGAGTGCCCGGAACGGCGCCATCGTGCAGATACTTAAACCACAGCTTGGCATGCTCGGACTCGTTGCCCGCCGTCTCGGCAAAGATATTCGAGATCTGAACGTAGCCGTCCTTTTTGGCCTTGGATGCATAGTAGCGATACTTGGTGTGTGCCTGGGACTCACCGGCAAAAGCAGTCTCGAGGTTCTTCTTGGTCTGAGAGTTCTCAAAATCCATAGGTGTACTTCCCTTCAACACGTGCCGCCCATAGGCTTTGAGCGGCCCTGTCTTTAGGATGCCCTCAAGCCGAGAATTTAAACCTTACAATCCCGTTCTTCAGATTTGAGCGGGCTACACGCTCAACCAACGATCGCCCTCGGAGCGGCAAAAGCCCTCGCGCTCCAGATCGGCAAGGATGCTTGCGACCAGCTCGCGCTCGACCGGCTCTCGGCCGGCTGCCGTCTCCATCTCGTTAACGCCTGCAACAGCTTCATCGAGCGTAATACCTGCCGGCTGCCCATCGCGCGCCGCCAGCAGCATGCGCACAATGTGGGCGCGCTTTTGGCGACGCGAGCCTTCAAACTTGGACTGACGACTATAGCTCGCCGACCGCCTGGACGGATTGGGCAGCGTCTTTTTAAGATACGCGCCGTAATCCAGCAACGCGTAATACCACGCGCGCGGCGTGTCGGCATCGTCTTGAGGCGCGGCAAAGGGCGCAATCTCATCCGCCGCCGCACCGGGGGCCGCCGGACAGGCAGCTTGAATCAGCGGCACCAGCTCGCGATCGGGAACGGCCGGCACATCGGGAAAGAAATGATGCAAAAAGACCGTGCGCACGTTGGTCTCCAGATACACGCCCGGAAGATCGAATGCAAACGAACGGATGCCCTGCGCCGTTGCCGGGCCAATGCCGGGCAACGCGACCAGATCGTGCATCTCACGCGGAAACTCCCCATCCCAGTCCTCCACAACGCACTGTGCAGCCCTGTGAAGCGCCAGGGCGCGGCGATTGTAGCCCATCCCCTGCCACGCATCCAAGACATCGGAAGGGGCGGCCTGAGCAAGCGCCCGGACAGTCGGAAAGCGATCGAGCCACGCCGGCATGCGCGTCTCCACGCGCGGCACCTGCG
>DXLY01000114.1:960-5202 GCA_019414465.1 Collinsella sp. | reverse complement strand
TGGCCGGCGTTCCCGGCGGACACGACCTATTTGACCTGGTGTTTGTGATTGCCGTGTCGAGCATTGTGGTGCAGGGTTCGCTACTGCCGGCGGTGGCGAAGAAACTCGATATGATCGATGCGGCCGGCGACGTGCGCCGCACCTTTAACGACTACCGCGACGAGGACGGCATGTCGTTTGTAAAGCTCAAGGTGGGCGCTGGCCATCCGTTTGCCGGGCGCTCGCTCGCCGATATTGGCAGCGCGACGGACATGCTCGTGGTCTTGGTGCTGCGCGACGGGGCGCACCCGGTACTGCCCAACGGCGATACCGTCATCGAGGAAGGCGACCTTCTGGTGATGGCAGCCCCAACGTTCGAAGAGCGTGCCGAGGTTACGCTGCGCGAGGTCACCGTGACGCCCCACGGTCGCCTGGCCGGTCAGCGCCTGCGCGACGTGCCGCAGGGCAAGCACCCGTTTATCGTGGTGATGCTCAAGCGCGAAGGCCAAACGATCATCCCCGACGGCGACACCCTCATATACGCCGGCGACGAAGCCGTCATCGCCACGCTCGCGTCGTAGCGGCCAGGGGTTAGCTAATTTGCGACGAAGAGATCAAACGCCTAGAGAACCTCATGCCTTCGCTCGCAGATTTGGATTTGCCTGAGGAGTAAAGCATCCCTCCCCCATGTAACCATCCTGTAAATCATAGCGGCGCACTCGAGTTTTACCGTGATACGGTCGCGCCCGGCGCTCCACTGTGCTAAAGTATCCCGAACGTTCAAACGACTACGAGGGGGAACTAGAAGATGGCACGTGTGCACAACTTCTCAGCTGGCCCGGCTGCACTGCCTACAAGCGTGCTCGCCGAGATCGCCGACGAGATGATGGACTACCGCGGTTGCGGCATGTCCGTGCTCGAGATGAGTCATCGATCTAGCATGTACCAGCAGATCATCGACGACGCCGAGACTACCCTGCGCCGCCTGCTGAGCATCCCCGACAACTACCGTGTCCTGTTTTTGCAGGGCGGCGCCACGCTACAGTTTGCGGGCATCCCGATGAACCTCATGCGCCGCGGCCGCGCCGGCTACGTCGTGACCGGCAACTTTGCCAACAAGGCGTACAAAGAGGCCGCCAAGTACGGCGAGGCCGTGCTGCTCGCGAGCTCCGAGGACACCAACTTCGACCGCATCCCCGACATGGCCGACATCAGCGCGCGCATTGCCGCCGAGGCTGCGGGCGACGGGCTCGACTACGTCTACATCTGCCAGAACAACACCATCTTTGGCACCATGTACCACGAGCTGCCCGATTGCGGCGACGTGCCGCTGGTCGCCGATGTCTCGAGCTGCTTTTTGTCGCAGCCGCTCGACGTTGAGCGCTACGGGCTCATCTACGCCGGCGCGCAGAAAAACGCAGGCGCCGCAGGCGTGACCGTGGTCATCGTGCGCGACGACCTCATCGCAGATGGCCCCGCCTTTACGCAGACGCCGCAGTACCTGGACCTCAAGACCCAGGCCGCCAAGGGCTCCATGCTCAACACGCCCAACACCTTTGGCATCTACGTATGCGGCAAGGTGTTCCGTTGGGTGGAGCAAACCGGCGGACTTGCCGCCATGGCCAAACGCAACTGGGCCAAGGCCAACATGCTCTACGACCTGCTCGGCCACAGCGAGCTGTTCCATGGCACCGCGCAGGCAGACAGCCGCTCCATCGCCAATGTCACCTTCCGCACCGGCGACGCCGAGCTCGACGCCGCCTTTGTCGCGGGCGCGGCCGAGCACCAGATTCAAAACGTCAAGGGCCATCGCCTGGTGGGCGGCATGCGCGCCAGCGTCTACAACGCCGTAACCATGGAAGACGTGCAGGCACTGGCCTCGTACATGAAGGACTTCGAAACGCAGCGTAGTTTGAGCCCGCGATCTAACTAGCCCGCAACGCGCGGGCCGACCAGCCACTTCAAACCACCTGTTTAAACCAAACCTGCTGAGGAGTTTTTCATGCGCAAGATTAAGACCATCGACGACATCACCAAGGACGGCAAAGTCGAGTTTGGCGAGGGCTACGAATTTGTGAGCACCGCCGAGGAGGCCGACGCCATCCTGATGCGCTCGACTGACCTGCACGGCTACGAGCTGCCCGAGGGCATCCGCGCCATCGCCCGCTGCGGCGCCGGCGTCAACAACATCCCCGTCGAGGAGTACGCCAAGAAGGGCGTCGTCGTCTTTAACTCCCCCGGTGCCAACAGCAACGCCGTTAAGGAGCTCGTCCTAGGCATGCTGGTGCTCTCGAGCCGCGGCGTGGTGCAATCGATGAACTGGGTGCGCGACAACGCCGACGACCCCGAGATCCAGGTCGACGCCGAGAAGGCCAAGAAGGCCTTTGTGGGCCGCGAGCTCAAGGGCAAGCGCATCGGCGTCATCGGTCTGGGCAACGTAGGCTCCAAGGTCGCCAACGCCTGCGTCGATCTGGGCATGGACGTCTACGGCTACGATCCGTTCATTTCCGTTGAGCACGCGTGGGTGCTGAGCCGCGAGGTGCAGCGCGTGGGCACGCTCGAAGATCTCTGCCGCGGCTGTGATTACCTCACGGTGCACGTGCCCAGCAAGGCCGACACCATCGGCATGATCAGCACCGAGCAGATCAACCTGCTGGCCCCGGACGCCGTGCTCATCAACTACGCACGCGAGACCATCATTGACGAGGACGCCGTTGACGCCGCCCTGCGCGAGGGCAAGCTGAGCTGGTTTAGCTGCGATTTTGCCACGCCCAAGACCGTCAAGATGCCCAACACGTTTATCACCACGCACTCGGGCGCCGGCACTGGCGAGGCCGAGGCCAACTGCGCCGACATGGCCATCAGCGAGCTTAAGGATTACCTGGAGAACGGCAACATCGCGCACAGCGTCAACTACCCCGCCTGCAGCATGGGCAAGGCGCGCGCCGCAAGCCGCATCGCCTGCCTGCACGCCAACGTGCCCAACATGATCGGTCAGATCACGGCAATCCTGGCCAAGGACAATGCCAACGTGCAGCGTATGACCAACGAGTCTGCCGGCGAGAACGCCTACACCATGTTCGACACCGACGAGCACCTGGACAGCAGCACCATCGAGGCGCTCAAGCAGATTCCGTCGATGTATCGCGTGCGCGTGATCAAATAGCGCCGGCTGATCTGACGGGCAGTTCCCCATGTGGCCTGCCCGTTACTGACATTGAATGCCCGCGGGGGCGCCTTTCGCACGAGAGGCGCCCCCGTTTTTGTGAGCGCTCCATTAAATGCACCGAGCCGCTTCTTGACATACAATTTGTATGTTGACCTAACTATCTGTGAGGTGCCTATGGTTGATACAGATTTTGCTTGGCGGCTTACGCAAGGGCTCGTGCGGATCGACAGTTCCGACCCAGGTGCGTATGAGGGCGAGATTGAACGCTATATCAAAGTGTTGGTTGAGGCTCAATTGGAGCGGTTGAGTCATCCGGTGCTCCATGCCGTGCAGGTTGAGGAACTCGAGGTGCTGACCGGACGCCGCAATCTCATGGTCACCGTGCCCGGTTTGAGCGACGAGCCACGGCTCGTCTACATCTGCCACATGGATACAGTCACCTTGGGCGACGGCTGGGACGCGGACATTACGCCGCTCGGGGCGGTCGTGCGCGACGGCAAGCTCTACGGCCGCGGCGCCTGCGATATGAAGGGTGGCCTGGCCTGTGCCATTGCCGCACTGGTCCATACGCTCGAGCGCGTGGCGGCGGATGGCGCGCTGCCCCGCCGCGGCTTTTCGCTCATCTGCTCGGTCGACGAGGAAGACTTTATGCGAGGCTCCGAGGCAGCCATCGATGCCGGCTGGGTCGGTTCGCGCGAATGGGTGCTGGACACCGAGCCCACCGACGGACAGATCCAGGTGGCGCACAAGGGGCGTACGTGGTTCGAGATTGAAATGGATGGCGTGACGGCGCATGCAAGCCGGCCCTGGAAGGGCGCGGATGCCGTCGCCGCCATGGCCGAGGTCGTGTGTTCGCTCCGTCGCGCGTTTGTGGCGCTGCCCGCGCACGATGAGCTGGGGCCTTCGACCATCACGTTCGGCCAAATCGAGGGCGGATATCGCCCCTACGTCGTACCCGACCGCGCCAAAGTCTGGGTCGACATGCGCCTGACCCCGCCGACCGATACGGCCGCCGTAACGCGCATGGTAGAGCAGGCCATCGCCGTCGCCGAAGCCGCCATTCCCGGTTGCCACGGCAGCTACGTCGTGACGGG
>DXLY01000114.1:0-950 GCA_019414465.1 Collinsella sp. | reverse complement strand
GGGCTTGTGCGCGAGCGCGACCCAAACTCTCCCCTTCTAGCAGCGCTCAAGCGTGCCGCCGATGACGTGACGGACGCGGACACGACCGTTGGCTTCTTTACCGGCTACACCGACACCGCCGTCATTGCCGGCAAGACAGGTAACCGCAATTGCATGAGCTACGGTCCCGGGTCGCTCGCGCTCGCGCACAAGCCCAACGAATATGTGCCCCACGCCGATATCGTTCGTTGTCAGCAGGTGCTAATCGCGCTCGCCGATAACGTGCTCTGGGACGCGAGCGGCCAAGTTGGGGCATAATAAGCCGCGAACAAACCGACTCGCGCGTTAGGACCGCCCATGAAAGCACTTCCGTTTCCCTGCATCCGCCCGGCTCAGGACCGCGTGCTCGAGGCGCTGCCTGCAATGGGCAGCATCCTAAGCGGCAACGATGCCCTGCGCGGAGCCATTGCCGATGGTCTGATGCTCAAGGACCCGGGTGCGGCGTATTACGTGTACGAATGCTCGGGCGAGCCGGGACGTGTGACGGGTGTCGTGGCGATCTGCCCGACGAGTGTACTCGCGGGCGGCAAGGGCGATGCCAGCGCCGACGTGGCCGCCGCCGCGCGCGCGATCGCCGAACTCAAAGTTCAGCCGCGCCCCGTGTCGCTCGCCTACGAGGCGTCGCCCGTCATGGACATCATCCTGGGCGCTGCCAAAGAGGGCGCCTCGCTCTACGCCGTCACCGACCCCGCGGGCATTACGCACCGCGTGTGGGAGGTCAAGCGCGAGGACGCTGTTGCCGCCATCCGTGCCATGCTCGACCAAGTACCAGAGCCGGCACTGGCCGACGACCCCGCCTACGCTGCCGCGCTGGCCGGGGCGTCGCAGCTGCTGGCCGATGAGGCCCGTGCCGCCGGAACGTACACCGGCAAGGAGCCGTTCAACTTTGCCGTAGCTGCGCTCTTCCCCGC
>DXLY01000113.1:4311-5548 GCA_019414465.1 Collinsella sp. | reverse complement strand
TGCCGGAGCCGGTGCCGGTGCGGGAATTTGGTCGCAAGCAGAGGTGGGCACGGATTCGATGACGGGTGCGGGCTCCGGCGTCGCTTCCGGCTTGATTGTGGAATCTGCGGGCTTCACGGTGACGGGCGCGTCTGCAGCTGCAGTTTCAATCTCAACCTGCGTTGCGTTCTCGTTCTCGACGCTCGACTTTGCCTCGATGGGCGTGGATGCCATGGTGGTGATGCCGGCGTTTGCGTTCTCGGGGTCATAGACGACCGTGAGCGAGATGGCGGGCTGCGGCGGCTCGGGCTCCGGCGCCGACTCGGTAGCGCCTTGATCGGCGGGCTCTTCGGGCTGATCGTCCTCGGCCTCGTCGCCAAAGATATCGCTGTTTTGCAACGCAGACGTCTCGGGTTGGTTAGCGGCTTCTTCGGTTGTCGACTTGGGAGCCTCGTTGAGCTCCACAGTGGCTTCCTGCTCGGATATGACTTCGGAATCGGTCGTGGCGGCGATTTCGGTTTCGGCTTCTGCCGTTACCTCAATAGCGACTTCGATCTCTGTCTCGGGCTCGGGTTCCGGCGCGGCTTCAACCATGGCTTCGGGCTTGGGACGCTTAACGTGCTTGGGACGCACGGCCTTGAGGTCCTTCTCACCGCGTTTCTTCTTTTTGTAGGACTGCTTGGCGCCCTTGGCAGCCTTGGGCTTGTCCTCGCCCTTGGCAAGGGCGGCATCCCAGACCTCGTTGGCGATGACGGTGGCATACAGGCGGCCGCCCTTAAAGACGGTCAGCTTAATGCAGTCGTCGAGCTCCTCGAGCAGCTCGCGCGTGGACTCGAAGCCCAGGTCATAAGCGGTCATGTCGCCGGCGGCGAGCGCCTCCTCGACCTGCGTCATAAACGTTTGCTTGCCGCATCCGATTGCATCGCGCAGCAGGCGATACAGATAGATGTGGTTGCCCAGCGATAGCGTGGGCGTAACTATTGTCTTGCTCATGGCAAATCTCCTCTTTACACATGTAAAGCATCTTACCATCGCATAGCGTTCGCCATGGCGGCGCCCAAGGCAAACGGGCGCGAACCGCTTTCGATTCGCGCCCGTTGTACAGGTCGGTTATCTATGAGAGTCAAATGTGCTTAGTTGCCCGATGCCGTGCCTTGGCTCGAGTTGTCAGATGCCGTGCCGGACGCGGTTCCGCTCGAGCTGTTGGTGTTGCTACTGTCTGCTGCACCCGTTCCTGACGTGGTGTCGCTCGTCTGGC
>DXLY01000113.1:0-4301 GCA_019414465.1 Collinsella sp. | reverse complement strand
CTGGCCTCCCGTGTTCGGCTGTGAACCGTCAGTTGTTTGGCTTGAGTCGGTCGTGCCGGACGGCGTGCTACTGCTGGCCGTAGAGGAATCGGTGCCCTGCGATTGGCTTTGGGTGTTCGAGGACGAATTGGCAGAGGTGGAACTGTCTTGCGTGCCGTCCGCCTGTGCCTGCTGATCTTGCGACTGGGTGTTGCCATTTGCATCGCTCTCGGTCGTGCGCGACGAAAGGATTGGCTCGGGGCGCTCGCCCAGACCCTCACCGGCGGTGGTTATAAGGATGGCGCCGGTGCAGGCGATGACCGCGGCGATGGCGATGGCGATCGAGAAGACGATGACCTTCTTTTGCGTCTGGCTGCGCTCTGCCGCGGCCTTGGCGCGCAGGCTGTTAGGGGCGACGCGCGCCGTGGTCGCGCGTCCCGCAACCTGGCGCATTTCCTGCGTGGTCGCGGCGCCACCTAGGTGCTCCTCGACATCGGGCTCAACGGGCTCGTAGGCGCCGGCAGGGTAGTCGACAGCGGCATGCGTGCCCTTGATTGCTTCGGCGCTGGCAGAGATAAAGTGGCGGTAGACCTGCGAGGACACAACGGTGATGACCGAGCTCACGGCGGCACCAATTACTGAACCAGCGATACCAATCTTGGAGGCAAGCGCTACGCTCGTGGCAGCAGCTGCGGCGCCGGCGATAATCTGGGGAATGGAAATGTCATCGAACAGGCTCTTTTTGGGCGCGATGGCCATGGTCTGTCCGATGGAATGGTTCTCGTGCACGCCGTTGTTGAGCGATGCCGGCGTCATGACGCGCGTGCGCGGCGCGTCGGTGTACTTGGTTGTCATACGGGGTCCTCCCGGTGTAAATCTGCTTCGTTTCGTGTAGCCATCAGGGTACCCACCAGATGTGAATCGTACGTGACATTTAACAGATACCATCAACTCATCAATAGCTCACCAAGTTGGTGGGATGCGGTTACACCCGGCGGTTGAACTACAATAGGGCTTGCTAATTGTTGTGAATGGCGTCTACGCACGGGAGCATTCTTATGAATCTTCACCTTTCTCAGTCTGATGGCTTTTTGCGTGTGGCGGCGGCGTCGCCGCGGATTCGCGTGGCCGATGTCGAGGGCAATGCCGGGGTTGCGCTGGCGGCTGTTCGCGAGGCTACCGAGCGCGGCGTTCGCGCGCTAGTGCTGCCCGAGCTTAACCTGACCGGCTATACCGCGGCCGATCTGTTCCATAACCGCACACTGCTGCATGCCTGCGAGGCGGCACTTGTGCACATTCTCGATGAAACCCGCGATCTGCCGATTGTCTTTACCATCGGTCTTCCCGTTGCAGTTGCCGAGAATATCTACAACTGCGCTGCCGTGTGCTGCGCGGGCGAGCTTTTGGGTCTTACGTCCAAGAAGCATCTGCCCAACTATGGCGAGTTCTATGAGCGTCGCTGGTTTGCTCCGGCGCCCGCAGATCCCGTGTGGGTCGAGTTTGCCGGTCAGGGCCCGGTGCCGCTTGGCTCGGGGCTTGTCTACCGCTGTTGTGATGAGGGTGCCGAGGACCTGGTGCTGGGCGTTGAGGTCTGTGAGGACCTGTGGGTGCCGGCGCCCCCTTCGACCGAGATGGCGCTTGCCGGTGCGACGGTGATTCTCAACCCGTCGGCTTCTGACGAAATCATCGGTAAGGCAGATTACCGCCGCAGCCTTATCTCTAACCAAAGCGCGCGCCTGTACTGTGCCTATGCCTACGCGGATGCGAGTGAGGGCGAGTCCACGACCGACATGGTCTTTGCGGGCGAGAACCTCGTCTACGAAAACGGCTCGAAGCTCGCCGCGACCAAACTGCTTACCTGCGATATGGCCATCGTCGACGTTGACCTTGACCGTCTGGTTGCCGAGCGCCGTCGCTCGACGACGTGGACGCGCGCGGACGATGCGCCGGAGGCCACGACCGTTGAGTTTTCGTTTGAGGGCGTGTTGGCCGAAGAGCCTGTCCTGCGCGATGCACTCGGCATCGACCGTGTCTTCCCCCGCGCACCCTTTGTTCCGGCCGGCCATGGTGACCTGGCCGAGCGTTGCGAGACCATCCTCGACCTGCAGACCGCGGGCCTCAAGACCCGTCTTGCCCATACGGGTACCAAGGCGGCTGTCATCGGTCTTTCAGGCGGTCTGGACTCCACGCTGGCGCTGCTTGTGACCGTGCGTGCCTTCGATGCGCTGGGGCTGCCGCGCACGGGTATCACGGCGGTTTCCATGCCTGGCTTTGGCACGACGCATCGCACTAAGTCGAATGCCGAGTCGCTCGCTCGCGACCTGGGCGTGAGCTTCCGCGAGGTTTCGATCCACGCGGCTGTGGAGCAGCACTTCAAGGACATTGAGCACGATCCGACCGTGCAGGACGTGACCTACGAGAACAGCCAGGCCCGCGAGCGTACGCAGATTCTGATGGATCTGGCCAACCAGGCTGGCGGTTTTGTCATCGGCACGGGCGACCTGTCGGAGCTGGCGCTCGGCTGGGCTACCTATAACGGCGACCACATGAGCATGTACGCCGTCAACGCGAGCGTGCCCAAGACGCTTGTGCGCCATCTGGTGCGCTATGCGGCCGATGTCTTTGGCGGGCGTATTGCCGAGGTCTTGCTCGATATCCTCGATACGCCGGTGTCCCCCGAGCTCCTGCCGCCCACGGGCGACGGCGAGATTGCGCAGAAGACTGAGGACCTGGTGGGCCCGTACGAGCTGCACGACTACTTCCTCTACTACCTGCTGCGTTTTGGCTTTGAGCCGGGCAAGATCTACCGCATGGCGCTCAAGAGCTTCGAGGGCGTCTACGACGTCAAGACCATTCACACGTGGCTACGCACGTTCTACCGTCGCTTCTTTGCCCAGCAGTTTAAGCGCAGCTGCCTGCCCGATGGTCCCAAGGTGGGCTCGGTGACGCTCAGTCCGCGCGGCGATTGGCGTATGCCGAGTGACGCCAGCTCGCGACTGTGGCTTGCGCAGATCGACGCACTCAATCCGATTGACTAAGGTTGGCTAAATTGAACCAATATAGGGGTTGCAAGCGGTACACTTTTGCAATCTGATGGCCCGTATCGCGCGGCGCTCTTGTCGGAGCGCCGCGTTTTTTATATCGAAAGGTGGCACCATGCAGGCATCGCAGCGTCTAGACCGCTTTGGCGCGGAGGTCTTCGCCTCGCTCAACAACAAGCTTCTTGCGCTGAAGGCTCAGGGCAAGACCATTTACAACATGAGCGTGGGCACGCCCGACTTTAAGCCGTACGACCACGTGGTCGAGGCACTCACGCAGGCAGCCCAAGATCCCGAGATGTGGAAGTATGCCCTGCGCGATCTGCCCGAGCTTAAGCAGGCCGTGTGCGATTACTACGAGCGCCGCTTTGGCGTCTCCGGCATTACGCCGTCCATGGTGCAGTCGTGCAACGGCACGCAGGAGGGCGTGGGTCATTTGGGCCTGGCCCTGCTCGATCCGGGTGACACCATTCTGGTTCCCGATCCGTGCTACCCGGTCTTTGAGGCGGGTGCGAAGATTGCCGATGCCAAGCTCGAGTACTATCCGCTGGTTGCCGAGCATAATTACCTGCCCTATGTGGCGGGTATCGATCCCGAGGTGGCCGATCGTGCCAAGTATATGATCGTATCGCTGCCCGCCAACCCGGTGGGCTCGGTGGGCACGCCCGAGGTCTACGAGGAGATCATCGCCTTCGCCCGCGAGCACGACCTGCTCATTGTCCATGACAACGCATACTCCGACATCGTGTTCGACGGTGAGCCGGGCGGAAGCTTTTTGCAGCACCCTGGCGCGCTCGAGGTGGGCGTGGAGTTCTTCTCGCTCTCCAAGTCGTTTAACGTCACCGGTGCACGTATCGGCTTTTTGGTCGGCCGTGAGGACGTGGTCTCTGCCTTTGCCAAGCTGCGCGGCCAGATCGACTTTGGCATGTTCTTCCCGATCCAGAAGGCTGCTATCGCCTGCCTGAACGGTCCGCGAGATGAGGTCGAGGCGCAGCGCCTGAAGTACCAGGAGCGCCGCGATGCCCTGTGCGACGGTCTTGAGGGCTTGGGCTGGGAGCGTCCCAACGCGCATGGCTCCATGTTCGTGTGGGCCAAGCTTCCCGGTGGCCGCACCGATTCCATGGCGTTTTGCGAGGAGCTCATGGAGAAGGCCGGCGTTGTGGTGACGCCGGGCGCGAGCTTTGGTCCTTCGGGCGAGGGACACGTGCGCATGGCGCTGGTCCTGCCGCCTGATCAGATTGCTTTGGCTGTCGAGGCCATTCGAGAGGCGGGCCTGTATTAGAA
>DXLY01000112.1:2334-5581 GCA_019414465.1 Collinsella sp. | reverse complement strand
CAGCACCACGACGTGTTTGCCGCCAGCGTTGACCGCAGCCCAACCCGAGGCCTGGTCACAACCGACCGCGCCGCCCGAAACTACCGTCACTCCCGCCTCGACCGCCACCTTTGCCGCAAGCTCTGCCACGGCAAGACCATACGGCGAGGCCTTGCGCGCGCCGATGATGGAGAGCGCGGGCGTCGAAAGCACCTCGGGGTTGCCGCGCACATAGAGCGTCTGGGGTACATCAGAAAGCTCCAAAACGGTCTCGGGATACAACGCATCACCTGGATGCAGCTCGTAGGTCCCCTCGGCCATCATTGGTCCCTCCTTCCCTGGTACATCGCTGCCTCGAGCACGTGGTCCTGCGTCACTTGCTCGCTCTCGGCGACGTCGGCGATTGTACGCGCGATACGCACCAGTCGCACGATGCCGCGACCCGTGAGATGTGTGCGCTTCGACAGGCCGAGCACACACTTCTCCGCCGCATCATCGAGCTCAAAGGTCGAAACGACGCCGTCAATGGACCGTGTCTCGTCATCCTCGGCCTCGGCATCCGCATCGTCCATACGGGATTCGCGCCAAGCGCGAAAAGCGCGGCCGCGCACAACGTAGTCACGTAACTCGGCAGACGACATACCCTCCGCACCCTCGATAATCACTTGGGGGTCGGGACGGGTCACATCGATCATCATGTCGATACGGTCGGCCAAAGGACCGCGCAGTTTAGACCGATAGCGCTCGACCATCGCCGCCGAGCAGCGACACGGTACCTCACGATCGCCCAAAAAGCCGCAGGGGCAGGGATTGCTCGCAGCCAGCAGCTGAAAGCGCGACGGGAAGGTAAAGGCCCCGTCGACGCGCACGATCCTCACATAGCCGCGCTCGATGGGCTGACGCAGCGTCTGCAGCACACCCGTGGGAAACTCGGCAAGCTCGTCCAAAAATAGCACGCCGCCATGAGCAAGGCTGATCTCACCCGGGTGCACCGGGCGCCCACCGCCGATAAGACCTGCGGTCGAAATACTGTGATGGGGACTGCGGAAGGGCCGGTGCCCCGCCAACAAGCCATCAATGTTCTCACCCAAAACCGAATGGATGCACAGCGCCGCCTGTTGATCCTCAACGGAAAGCTCGGGCAGGATGCCGGTCATACGACGCGCGAGCATCGTCTTGCCCGATCCCGGGGACCCGATCATAAGCAAACCGAGCTCACCCGCTGCCGCCAGCGCCATGCCGCGTTTGGCAACCTCCTGCCCCAGTACGTCGGCATAGTCGAGCTCAGGCTCAAAGGTCGCCTCGACGCCCTCAGCATCCAAGTAGTGCCGCGCGGCATCGCCCATACCATGAGCAAGCTGAGACAAATGATCGATAAATCCGCAATCCACGCCCGCGAGTGGCACATGCTGGTCGGACCTGCCGGCGATAAAGGACAGCCCCATATCACGCGCCAATAGCTGAAACGCCACCTCGCCCTTGACAGGAAGCACCGTACCGTCCAGCCCAAGCTCACCAGCGATAAGACAACGATCGAGGTTGTCGCGGGGAATCTGGCCATCGGCCGCCAATACCGCGATGGCGATGGGCAGATCAAAGCCGCTACCGGTCTTGCGAATATCGCCGGGCGCCAGATTGACCGTAATGCCCGAGCGCGGGATCTCGAACCCGGCGGAGCGCATCGCGCAGCGAATACGACCGCGTGACTCCATCACCTCCATACTCGGAATGCCGAGCATCTGGATGCCCGGAACGCCACCGGCAAGCGAGACCTCGACCGTGACGTGAATCGCCTCGACGCCGCGGATGCAGGCCGCGTGAACGGCAAACGTCTCGAACGCCATCACGACACCTGCCAATCGAACGCGTTGTACTGATGCTCGATCTCGGCGATATGCCCGCCACGAATGGTGACACCCACGGCATCGAAGCGAATCGCCTTGAGCGGATAATGCTCCATGAGGTAGCAACTTGCGATGCGGCGGTAGCGGCGTTGCTTTTGGGCGTCCACGGCCTCCTCGGGAAAGACCCGCGTGCTGCAATCCAGTGCAACGCGTCTGGTCTTCACCTCGGCCATCACCACGACATCGTCGAGTTCATCGAGCAGCACCAGATCGGCCTCGCCCTCGGAGCAACGATAACCCTGCTCCAGCAAGGTGTAGCCGCGCTCGTTAAAGTAGTCGATGGTGATCAGCTCGCCCAGCATGCCCAGCTCGCGGGGACTGAGTCCCTTGATAAACTCGGGCGTCATCGCCCCGCAGTCGAGCTCGCCGTTTTCCCAACGCTCCTTGAGCTGCTGCGTCTTGCTCTTTTTGCTTGCGGCACTCATGGGGTCTCCTTTCCCGCACGCTGCATTGCCCCGATGATGAGGGCACCTTTCGTGCGGGTAAGTACCGGAAGCAAACCAAAAGCTGACCAAATGCCGTCAAAAAACGGGCCGTACGCAGCAATGGTGTTGCATACGGCCCGCCACCAGCAGGTTTATAAACCCCAGAGGTCCCTGTCTCCACAATTGACCTAGAAAAGGCGCTCAGTCTGCAGAAAGTTTCCGCAAAAGCTCACGCGGTGCAGTGGACAAAGTCCATGTTTGCGAATGGCCTCGATATGCTCGGGGCTTGCGTAGCCTTTCGATTCGGCCAAATGGTACTCGGGATACTCGGCATCGTACTCGACCATCATCTCATCACGCGTGACCTTGGCCATGATGGACGCCGCGGCGATACAGGCGATCTTGGCATCGCCCTTCACCACGTCGCGCTCGTTGGGAACGGCGCCCAAGGGGTTACCGTCCATAAGCACGCAATCGGGCTCGAGCCCCGTATCGGCCACGGCGCCCGCAACGGCGGTACGGATAGCACGGGCCATGCCCATCTCATCGATATCCTTAGGCGCGATATGGCAAAAACCGATCGCCGTCGCCACCTCGGCAATCTTCACTGAGAGCAACTCGCGGCGCGCCGGCGTGAGCTTTTTGGAATCGTTGATGCCCCAGACGCGCGGCTCCATAGGAAGGCAGACGGCGCATACCGTCAAAGGACCGGCCACCGATCCGCGACCCACCTCGTCGACACCAACGACCACCCCATTGCCGCCAAGCTCATGCATAAGCTCGTACATGTCATTGACGCGCTCGCGCTCGGCAAGTTCCTTGGCATGGCGCTTAAGAGCACGCTCGCAAGCCTTGATCACCTGCTGGCGCGGGTCCTCGCGATAATGCTCCACGAGGGCGGGGATCTCCTCAAACGTAGCGCTCGCCAACTCACCGGCA
>DXLY01000112.1:0-2324 GCA_019414465.1 Collinsella sp. | reverse complement strand
ATACCAGGCCCTCCTTGCATGCAAATCAGATAAAAAGAAGGGCCACCCGAAGGTGACCCTTGTGTCCAAACGAGTGGACAGACGCTGCGATCTTCTTAGCGCTTCTCGGGGATGCGAGCAGCCTTGCCCACCTTGTCGCGGAGGTAGTACAGCTTGGCGCGACGGACGCGACCATGACGAACGACCTCGAGCTTGGCGATCTTGGGGCTGTGAAGCGGGAAGGTACGCTCAACACCGACACCGAAGGACATCTTGCGGACGGTGAAGGTCTCGCGGGCACCGGCGCCGGCCATGCGGATGACGTCGCCCTGGAAGACCTGGATGCGCTCGCGGTCGCCTTCCTTAATGCGGTAGTGAACCTTGACGTTGTCGGCGACGCGAACCTGAGGAATGTCCTCGCGGATCTGCTGACGCTCGATTGCGCGGATGTAATCCATGTGCAATTCCTTACTCTTCTAGAGGTGCCGTACCACCCTGGCCGGCACGTAGTTGAACAAACGTATTCGAGTATACACGCGCGGGTTTCTGCTGCAAGAACAATTTTTTACGCAGACAAAAAGACAAAACCCGCACATGATAACCGCCCGCCTCACGAATGAGACGGGCGGTATGAAGGGGCGCTACGCTAGGCGTCGATGCGCAGGGGGCTAGGCGCTGCGCTTGGCCTCGAGCTTGGCCTGAGCGGCAGCCAGGCGCGCGAGGGGCACGCGATAGGGCGAGCAGGACACGTAGTCCACGTCGGCCACGTTAAACAGGCCCTTGATGGACTTGGGGTCGCCGCCGTGCTCGCCGCACACGCCAAAGTGCATGTCGGGATTGGTGGCGCGGCCCTTCTCGACGGCCAAGCGCACGAGCTCCAGCACCGCCGTGTCGATAGTCTCGAAGGGATTGTCCTTCAGGATCTTCTTGTGCATGTACAGCGGGATGAACTTGGCCTCGGCATCGTCACGAGAGAAGCCGAAGGTCGTCTGCGTGAGGTCGTTGGTGCCAAAGCAGAAGAAGTCGGCATGATGGGCGATCTCGTCAGCGACCATGCAGGCACGCGGCAGCTCGAGCATCGTGCCCACGGGAATATTGAGCTCGACGCCTTCCTCGGCTGAAACCTCTGCGATCACGCGCTCGATGACCTCGCGGGTCTGGACATGCTCAGCCGTGATGGAAACGAGCGGAACCATGATCTCGGGGCGCGGGTCGACACCATCCTTGATAAGGCGGGCAGCAGCCGTGGCCACAGCGCGGACCTGCATGAGCGGCAGATCGCCAAAGACGACGGACAGGCGCACGCCGCGCAGGCCGAGCATCGGGTTGGACTCGACCATGCCGTCAATGCGACGCAGGCGGGCGCGCAGGACGGCAAGCTCTTCCTCGCTGTCGCCAGCGGCTTCCTTCTTGGTGATGGCGACCTCGAGCTCTCGAGGATTATCCAAGAACTCATGAAGCGGCGGATCGAGCAGGCGGACGACCACATCGCGACCGGACATGGTCTTGAACATCGCCAGGAAGTCCTCGGTCTGAACCTTGAGCAGGTCGGCCAGGGCCTGCTGCTTCACGGCCTCATCGTCAGACAGGATAAAGCTCTGGATGATGTTCTTGCGATCGCCCAGGAACATGTGCTCGGTGCGGCACAGACCGATGGCCTCGGCGCCAAACTCAAGAGCGAGCTCGGCATCCTCGGGGTTGTCGGCGTTGACGCGCACGTGGTTGGCGTGACCGTCGGTCTCGTCCAAACGGATCTCATCGGCCCAGGACAGGATGGTGTCCAGGTCGCCGGTGAGCTCTGCAGAGACCAGGTCGACCGCGCCGTCAACGACGATACCCTGGGTGCCGTCGATGGAGATGACATCGCCCTCGCGCAGCACGCGGTCGCTGCCCTCGATGCGCACGACCTTCTCTGCCGCGTCAATGTGGAAGCGCTCAACGCCGCAAACGCAGGGCGTACCCATGCCGCGGGCGATAACGGCGGCATGGCTCGTCTTGCCACCGTGGCTGGTCAGGATGCCCTCGGCGGCGACCATGCCCTTCAGGTCGTCGGGGTTGGTCTCCCAACGAACCAGAATGACCTTGTGACCCTCGGCGGAACGCGCGACGGCGTCGTCACTCGAGAACACGACTTCGCCCACGGCGGCACCAGGACTGGCGTTAAGACCGCTGGCCAGAGCCTCGTACTTCTTGGAGGCATCAAACTGCGGGTGCAAAAGCTGGTCGAGCTGGGCGGGATCGATACGGGCCACGGCCTCCTCGCGGGTGATCAGGCCCTCCTCGACCATTTCGATGGCGATACGCAGGGCGGCGGTGGCGGTGCGCTTGCCCACGCGAGTCTGGAG
>DXLY01000111.1:3881-5912 GCA_019414465.1 Collinsella sp. | reverse complement strand
GGCGACAACCGCGTGACGGCCGAGGCTATCGCCCGCCGCGTGGGACTCACCAGCGAACAGGTCATCGCCGACGTCCTCCCCGCCGACAAGGAACGCCACGTGCGCGAACTGCAGGATGCGGGCGGCAAGGTCGCCATGGTGGGCGACGGCATCAACGACTCCCCCGCCCTGGCGCGCGCCGACGTGGGCCTTGCGATCGGCACCGGCGCCGACATCGCCAAAGAAGGGGCAGATGTGGTGCTCATGCGCAGCGACCTCATGGATGTTGCGCGCGCCATCGAGCTTTCGCGCGCCACGATCCGCAACATCAAGCAGGACCTGTTCTGGGCGCTGTTCTACAACGGCATCGGCATTCCGCTGGCGGCAGGCGTGTTCTTCCCCCTCACCGGTTGGCAGCTCTCGCCGATGTTCGGCGCCGCGGCCATGAGCCTGTCGAGCGTGTGTGTCGTGACCAACGCGCTGCGCCTGCGAACCTTTAATCCGAAAGTGGCAAAATAGGCTCACCATTAAGTCCATTTAGAACGGGTTTTCCAGGTGCCCGAGATTGACCTGAAAGAGGAGCGACGCGTACTTTGGTACGCGAGCGACGGCTTGAAGGTCAAGGTCGGGTGCCTGGGAAAGCCGACACAACAGAGAGGAATACCCATGCGTTACACAATCAAGACTTCCGGCCTCATGTGCGGCCACTGCGACGCTACTGTCGAGACGGCACTGCTCAACGTGGCCGGCGTGACCGACGCCGACGCCGATCACGAGACCCAGACCGTCCAGGTGGAGTGCGCCGACACCGTGACCGCCGAGCAGCTCGCCGCCGCCGTCGAGGGCGCCGGCGAGAAGTTCCACGCCCTGTCCGTAACCGCCGCGTAACGACCCACGCGCACCCCGACCAGAAACGAGGACCCGCCATGATGGCAGACCATAAATCGGTGACCCGCATGCTCAAGACGGCACGCGGTCAGATCGACGGCATCCTGCGGATGGTCGAGGAGGACCGCTACTGCGTCGATATTTCCACGCAGCTTATGGCAACGCAGGCGCTCATTGCGCGCATCAACGCCGACGTGCTCAAGGCGCATATCGAGGGCTGCGTGACTTCGGCAATCGAATCGGGCGACGAAGACCTCAAGGCCGCCAAGCTCGCCGAGATCGAACGCGTCGTCGACAAGCTCTCCAAGTAATTGGGGCATTGGGGACGGACTGCTTTGCACCTTCTTGGTGCATCGGGGACGGGTATGTTTGCACCACCTTGGTGCAGATTGACCTGTCCCCCTTGCTCTAAATCGGGTATAAAGGCGTGCAGCATATCGAACGAAAGGCAATTTGCATGAATGACTTTATGAAGGGCCGCAATGGCGCCGATGAGCTCACCATCGTTATGGGCTTTGTCGGCATCGTCATCGCGATGATCGGATCGATAGCCCATATCCAGTGGCTCAGCTGGATTGCCATCGCCGTAATCGTGATTGGCGTGCTGCGCGGCCTGTCCAAAAACATCGACGCACGTCGCAAGGAAAACGCGGCCTTTGTCGCCGCGACCGCTAACGTCCCCGGCCTGGGCAAGTTCGTAGCGAGCTTGGGTAGCGGCGCCGCGGCTGCCAACGCCTCGCGCACGGCCGGTACCAGCAAGGAAGACTTTGAGCGTGCCAAGCGCACGGCCAAGAAGATGTGGAAGGGACGCAAGACCACGGCATACCTCAAGTGCCCCAACTGCGGCCAGCAGCTCCGGGTCCCCCGGGGCAAGGGCAAGATCACCGTCACCTGCCGGGGCTGCGGCGCCTCCTTTGAGGAAAAGAGCTGATCCCCGCGCCCCATTTCGTCCCGCCGCCGGAGGCAGCCCCACACTTGGGTCTGCTTCCGGTTTTTTTGCTGTTTTTCCCGCAAAATACCGGGTTTGGCCCCAAAGCCTATTCCAGTTTTGGAAAAGCTATGGTATACTGTTTTAAGAGACTGTCCGGCCGCCGGCCGGATCCATTTTGAGAAATACAAGGAGAGAGACCCATGAATCCGATCTATGACGTTGTCATCTTGGGC
>DXLY01000111.1:2064-3871 GCA_019414465.1 Collinsella sp. | reverse complement strand
GAGTTGTCCCTTTGTCACATCTACGCCACGCCGTCGCGGGCAAGCTCCTCAGCCAGCGCTGCGGCAGGCATGGCCATAATCGCGTCGAGCTCGGCATCCACCTCGGGGATGCGCTTCACCTTCAGCTTGCGCACCAGATTGCCGCGGCACATTACGTGTACCGGCTCACGCAGGGCACACAGATCATCGAGCGGATTCTTGCGCGTCACCAGGATATCGGCGGCCTTGCCGCACTCGATCGTACCGGTCTCGCCGCCCAGCCCCAGGAGCTCGGCATTGACCTGCGTGGCCGTATGCAGCGCAAAGGCGTTGCTCACGCCGACATACTTGGCAAAATAGGCCACCTCACGCCACATGTCGTACTGCGTCACGAACGGGCAGCTCGAATCTGTGCCAAGGCCCACCTTAACGCCAGCTTCCAGCGCCGCACGAGCACTCTCGATAATGCCCGAGCACACGATGTCGCCGTTCTTCTTTTGCGTGTCAGTCGAATGGGTCTTCCCCGGATCGAGCAACACAAACGGCAGCGCCGGGCTGATCGTGCAGGTAACGCTGGGCGCGCGTCCCTCGAGCTGCGTGCCCGCGGCGCCACGGTACAGCTCCAGGATCTCGGGCGTCATCGGGGCACCGTGCTCGATCGTGTCGACCCCGGCCTCAAGCGCGGCCTTCACGCCCTCGGTGCTCTCGACATGAGCCATAACCGGCAGGCCCACCTCGTGCGCCGCCTTGCACGCCGCCGCGGCAACCTCCACCGGCATACGCAGCACGCCCGGCTCGCCCACCTCGGTCGCATCGAACACACCGCCCGTTACGAACAGCTTAATGACGTCGGCGCCGCGCGCATACAGGTCTCGCACCTGCTCGACTGCCTCAACGGGGCTGTTGGCCACCTGGGCGAACAAGCCCGCGCCATGGCCGCCCGGCACCGTGACGCCCGTTCCCGGCGCTACCAGGCGCGGACCCTGATACTTGCCGGCATCGATAGCATCGCGCACGGCAATGTCGGCAAACAACGGGTCGCCCGCGCCGCGCACCGTGGTCACGCCGCTTGCCAGCTGCTGCTGGGCGCTGCCTTTGAGGATGTGGCGAACGATGGCGCGGCCCACGGGATTGTCGAGCTTCTTCATCAGCGCGCCCGCATCACCCGCCGAGACCGGCTTGCCCGAACCGCACAGATGCACGTGCATATTGATGAGGCCCGGCATGAGATACGCCCCTGCCAGGTCGATGACCTCGGCCCCCGCTGGAGCTTGGGCCACAGCGCTCGGTCCCATCCAGGTGATGATGCCACGCTCGACGACCACGGCCATATCGGGCTGCGGCTCCATATGTTCCGAACCATCCAGAATGGTCGCATTGATAAACAACGTGGAACGATCGGCAGACGCCATATCGAGCTCCTCCCTCACGATTAACTTGAACATTTGTCCATTATCACCCAATGCAGCGACCTAAAGTCGAGCATATCGGTTAACGGAGGGACGAGAGAGATGTGAGGGCAAACGGAGACAGCGTGGCGATACTTCGGCCGTGCTGACGAAACACCTCAATCTGTAACAGTTAGGCCGCCCCCCAGGCCGTTAAACGTTACACATCGAGACTTATCAGCAGCTCCTACTCCCACTCCTGCTCGTAGATGTTGAGCGACTTTACGTACCGCCCCTGGGCGCCCATGATGTCGCGGACCAGACGCAAGAAGAAGCTGATGCACGAGGTGTCAAAGCCGTCCTGCAGGTCCTCCGGATGCACCGCACCCGGCCCATCGACCGCCGTATCGCTCAGCCGCGCGATGTCATACAGGTAGAGC
>DXLY01000111.1:0-2054 GCA_019414465.1 Collinsella sp. | reverse complement strand
CCCGCCGTAAGCCAGACATCGTCGACGCAGGCGAGGCGCACCGCAATCGCGCCGTCACTCCAGTGCTCCTTCTGCACGATATGCGGATCGTAGACATCAAAGCGATGATCGGTGCGTGTGTCCTTCAGCGCAACCATGCCGTTCGCAGGATCCTTGTCCAAAATGCCAAAGCGCGAGAAATACTGCGTGTCGCGTACCTGCTCGAGCCGCTTGAGCGAGGCAGGCGAAAGCGATGTCGGCGGCTCGTCAACATACAGCTCGAGCAGCGTCTTGCCATGGCGATAGGGGCGCTCGAAGAGCAGCCAATCGGTAAATGCCATGTTGTAGGCCATGATTTCGTTTTGCGAAGGCTCGGTGCAATAGCTGAGCCACGGGTCGACAATGATCTCGAACTGTTCGCGCGCCGGCTCCAAAAACTGGAACTTCCGCAGCATCCAAAAATGGGCCATGTCGGCAATATCGTTGCCGACGGCTTCAGCCAGCTCTGCTCGGTCAAAAGCGTGGTCAGTCATGGCATCCTCCTCAAACTGATGGACCTCAATTTGAGCTTACGAGGAGGGTGGGCAGCCACGACCAGCGCGGGCAAAATAGGCCTCCGGCTGCAAACCAGATGCTGACCAAACACTTGACGAAAAGCTTGACCGAAAATGCGCACCGCAACAAAACCGCAGGCAAACATAGACGGCCAACCCGCCCTTTTGAGCCAGATGCCTGCAGCCACCACAGAAACAACAGGTGACCACAGCCCAAGAAGTCGACAAATGAACATCCTTACGTCGACAAACGCGCAAACTGCTCGCAAACCCGCAAGGAGTGTCCCCGAATGCCGGCACAAAAGGAACGTCCCTAACTGTCGGCACTTAGGGACGTTCCTTTTGTGCCGGCAGTTAGGGACAGCCCTTGCCGATTCGATTGTTGAATATCTCCGTGACTACTTTACAGCTCCAGTGCCTCGGCGACTTCGGCTGCGCAGGCCAGGGCATCGGCCATGGCACTCACCACGAGCGAGCTGCCGTTGCGGGCATCACCCGCCACATACACCGGCGCGGCATCCGCGGCGACGCCCTCCGTGCGAGCCGCGAGATGCGAGCCCTCGGCAGCCATCACCGGCAGCGGACGACCAGCGGTGGCAACAGGCACGCTCACCGCATCGAACACACCGTACTCCGGACCCGTAAAGCCGCAGGCGATGAGCACCAGCTGCGCTGGCACCTCGTGCTCGGAGCCCGCGATGCGCTCGGGCTTTCCCGCCGACCAGTCCAGATCGACCACGCGCAGACCCGCAGCCGCACCCTTCTTGTCCAGCAGCACCTCGAGTGTATCCACGGCCCAGGCACGCATCTCGCCACCCATCGCAGCGATAGCCTCCTGCTGGCCGTAATCGGTCTTCTTAACGTTGGGCCACTGCGGCCAGGGGTTGCCTGCCGCGCGCTTATCGGGCGCAGCCGGCAAGAACTCAAACTGGCGCACGCTGCGCGCGCCCTGACGCACCGCGGTACCCACGCAGTCGTTGCCGGTATCGCCACCGCCAATGACCACGACGTCCAGGCCGCGTGCGTTCACCGCGGGCTTGCCGCCATCGAGCACCGAGACGGTCGAAGCCGTCAGGTAGTCCACGGCATACACCACGCCCGGGGCATCAATGTTCGCAGCCGAAAGTCCACGCGGAGCACGGGCGCCGGCAGCCACCACGGCGGCGTCAAAGTCGTCGAGCCTGGCGGTAACCTTGGGATCGCTCACGTCGGCGCCCAGCTCGAACACAATACCCAGCTCGCGCATGAGCGCCACACGACGCTCGACCACAGACTTCTCGAGCTTCATGTTGGGAATGCCGTACATGAGTAGGCCGCCGGGGCGGTCGTCGCGCTCAAACACCGTCACGCGGGCACCGCGACGTGCAAGCTCCCATGCTGCCACCAGGCCAGCCGGGCCGGAACCAACCACGGCGACCGAGGGCGCGTCCTCCCCTGCCGGCTCAAAGCGACGTGGGCCGCCGTTGGCCCACTCATGGTCGCTGATCGCACGCTCGTTATCGTGAATCGTCGTGGGTTGGC
>DXLY01000110.1 GCA_019414465.1 Collinsella sp. | reverse complement strand
GGGGCCAGGCACCTTTGTGGTGGTTTTTGCTTTGGTAGATGTGTGGGACATGCCTTACAATCTACCAAGTAGTTCATGACGGACGGAAAACGGAGAGAAGGGGCTCGATGCGTCCTTAATGTTTCATGCGGATTGATTGATTCGATAGACGGTGGCGAATGCCCGCCGTCCGCATTCGTATGAAACAAGGAGTCTCCATGCTCGTCTCTCTTTTCTCAAAGCCTCAATCATCGCTGTCCGTGCAGGCCAAGCGCCTGGTGGCGATGCGCTTCCTCATCTACACCGGGTTTCAGACCAGTTATTTTATCGGCGTCATCGGAACGCTTACCTATGCGGACGATGCCTCGGTCGTCGCGACATCGCTGGCCGTCCTGTTCATGAACGTTTTCGTGATCCTGGGATCCTTTGCGGGCGGCGCTGCGCTCGACGCATGGGGTCCGCGCCGCCATTTCTTGCTGAGCACCATCGGCGCGCTCGCAACCGGCATGGCAATCATCGCCTTTGGTAGCGCGACCGGCGTCGTCCTGCTCGGCGCGGTGTTTCTGGGCTTTACGATGGGATTCGCCCAGCCCATCGCCACGTCCTATCCGGCCTACCTCACCAATGACCCTGTCGAGCTCAAAGACATCAACTCCGCCATCGCCATGTTTTCAAACGTGAGTATCATCGTCGGACCCACGCTGGGCGGCTTTGTCGCGGCGGCTGCATCGTCGCGCGCGGTGTTCGTGCTCATGATGCTCTTCACCGTGCTGGCGCTCGTCGCCGGTTGGGGCTTTAGGCCGCAGACCAGCCATGTCGCCGGGGATGCGGATGCCGATTCGGCAGAGGAAGGGGAGCGTTCGGGACAAAGCTCCAACCCCAGCACGTCCTCCCGCGTCACCTTCGCAGCCAGCATCAAGACAGTCTTCACCAACAGCGTCCTCGCCCTGCTGTTTTGCATCATTTTTCTTTCGAACTTTGGCTACGGAGCCTTCGATCCGCTTGAGTCGTTTTTCTATCGCGATGTCCTACACGTCGGTGTTGAGTGGATGGGCTGGCTCTCGTCGGCCTCGGGCGTGGGCGCGGTGCTGGGTGCCGTGCTCGCGCTCCGCTTGCCGCCGCGTTTCGTCAGCCTCAAAACGTTGCTCGTGGCGCTCATGTCCGTGGGTCTGGGAAGTTTGCTCTATGTGGGGACACCGTACGTGGGCGTAGCCCTCGTCGGACAGATTGCCCTGGGCGTGGCCTGGGGTGTCGTCAACCCGCTCCACAACACGATCGTGCAAACGACGGCTCCGCTCGAGCAGCTTGGTCGCGTCAACTCGGTCATGGGTTTTGGCAATATGTTCGCCGGCGTGGCCCCGCTGGCGATTGCCCCGTGGCTGGCGGCGACGTTTGGCGTGCAGCAGACGCTCATCGGAGCAGGCATGGTCGTGACGGCAGTCCCTGCGGCGTTGCTGCTGTTTGGACGCCGGCATTTTGATCGTGCCGTAAGGCAGTAAAACCCATCACAACATTCGTTGAAAATCGCGATTTTGCCAAAAAACATCGAATGTTGTGATGGTTTGGCCCGTAGACGTCGCAACCACCACAAAGGGGCCAGGCACCTTTGTGGCGGTTTTGCACCAAAGCGCCCCGTGCGCGCCTTGGTATACCATGTACGCCGTTCACGAATACACCCCACACCGCCGCACAACCCAGAAAGGTCCCCATGGACACCACCTTCAGCCACATCAAAGCCGTGTTCTGCGATATCGACGGCACGCTGCTCACGAGCCAGCACACGGTGTCCCCGCGCACCGTGGCGGCGATCCGCGCCCTGCGCGAGCGCGGCGTGCTCTTCGGCCTGTGCACCGGGCGCGACGCCCACGCGACCGAGGCCATGTACGAGCTCTGGGGCATCGAAGGCCTGGTGGACGTGCTCGTGGGCTGCGGTGGCGCCGAGGTCATCGACCGCGCGCACGATATCAACGAGCTGAGCTATCCGCTGCCGGGCGAGACCATCGCGCGCATCTGCAAGCACATGGCGGACCTTCCGGCAACGCCCGTCTGCCCCCGAGACGGCGTGTTCTACGTGCCCGAGAGCAACGCGTGCGTCGAGCACCTGTCGCGCGTCGACGGCGTGTCCTACAAGGTGGTCGATTTTGCCGAGTTTTTGCGCGAGCCGCAGCCCAAGGTGATGTTTACCATGGCACCCGAGGTAATGCCGCAGGTGATTGAGCGGGCGTCGACGTTTGCCGATGACACTGTTAAGGCAGCGGCTCTGCAAACCACGCAGCGGCTCTACGAGTTCATGGATCCGCGCGTGTCCAAGACGCGCGGCCTTGTGCGCGTGGCGGAGCTCAACGACATGGAGCTCCAGAACATCTGCGTGTTTGGCGATGCCGATAACGACACCTGCATGGTGGCCGACGCCGGCGTGGGCGTGGCCATGGCAAACGGCAGCGACGCCACCCGTGCCGCCGCCGACTTTGTAACCGCGAGTAACGACAAAGACGGCATCGCGATCTTTATCGAGGAACATCTGCTGTAGCGGGGGGGGGAGAACTACCACAAAGGGGGCAGGCACCTTTGCGGTGGCCTCAGGCGATTTGGGCGAATTGATACCTAAAATCTGCGCGCAAATTCAAATATGGTCGTCAGAACATCATGCTTCTAACCACCGATGGGTTAAAGATATTCTCATCAATTTGGTAGGGTATTCCTTCCGGTTAATGAGTCACCGCTCACGGTCGATTTTCGACCGTTCACAGGATGTTCGCTCTTGAGCAAAATGTTGTGCAAATAAAACTAATGCCATTAAATAATAATAGGCAACTAAATTACCAGCAGAAACAAAAAATAGATAGCGAATAAACGAAGGCAAATCTGAGTAAATGTCAAGAGAATTGAGAACTTGCCATAAAAATGTCGATTTTGTTGCTCAGATGTTTAAACAATAATTACAATAGTATTACTAAGCGTGCGCAATTACAGATTGCGCAGATACGTTTGATAGTGAAAGAGCAAGATCGCGGTCTCTTGGGGAGGAGACATCGATGAAAGCGAATTCGGACAAATCTAAGCAGAGTAATAAAGCGACGCGCCGTGTACTGGCAGGCGTTTTGTGCGGAGCTTCCGTTTTGAGCCTGGTACCGTCGCTTGTTATGCCCCCGATCTCGCAGGCCATCGCCAACGACGTCCAGACAGTTTCTACCGAGGAAACTGTAATGGGGTGCTCAAAGTGAAGAAGTTCGCCGCATGTAGCTTTATGGCAACTGTTCTCGTTGCAAGCACGCTGCTGTCCCCGTTCAGCGCGGCCACCTCTGCGAGCGCGGCTACCACTGTGAACAAGGGCATCTACAAGCCCACGCCTATCGGCATCGGTACGAATATCGATGTCTCTACCCCCGATCCCGGCGTGGCCACCTACGTCGGCCGCGACATGTACATCGGTGGTAAACCGAGCAACACTAAAACTCTTGATGCGAGCAACGCCCCCGCCGGCTCATATGCCGCTGAGGCGGAGGGCCTTACCGTGGTCCGTGGCAAGCTTGCCATGAATCCACTCAAAGAGAGCTGGCCCTATGAAGGTATTGGCGCTGGTTTCCGCTTTGGCACCGTTGGTTTTGGTTCCCAGTTCCGTCCTGTCGACGGCAGCACCGTGCTTGCGGTGGCTGGAATCGACAGTGCGATCACCAACATGAGCGTTGGTTACAGCGGCGACTTGCCGGGGAAGACTACCGTTGGCGCTTGGAACAAAGGCGCTTGGGTCGGCAAAGCGAGAACGGCTGACTCCGCTGGCTATGACTACACCGCGAAGATCGCCGGTCCCATTACCTATTGGAATACTAATAACGGGCGCCAGTCTGTGGTGAAAACCCAGGGCTATTGGTACGCGGGCGAGAACGCTCAGGACAGTACTCTGTTCAACCAAGTTAACTTCCTCAAGGACATTAATGGCAAGGATTACTCGAATTACAGCGGAGAGACAGGCTATCTCAACACGCTTTCTAATCAGCTGAATTCGTTTGCGAAGACGGGCAAAGTGAGCTACGGCGTTGCTCCGGCGTGCGATAAGGACAACCGCTACATCATCAACAAGTACAACAAGACGGATTGTAGCTATGGCCTGGTGTTTGATGGGTCGAATAAGACCATCAATGAGGACTGCGCCGATACGTCGCTCAATGGTAAGCAATTCAAGAATATCGAGCGTCTTATCACGTTTAAGGGCGACAACACCTCTATGCAGCAGGTGTTCACCATCGATGCTTCTCAGCTGAGCAATACATACAACAACGAGTATTATCGTGGCGTTGATTTCGCATTCGAGGACATTCCCGAGGGCGCCTCGGTTGTTGTGAACGTTACCGGATCTTCGAATATTGAGTTCCACAATGGCTGGCGCTTTTGGTGGAACGGCATCGAGATTTCGCGTGGTTACGAAACTCAATATTCCGGCAAGGCACTGGGTGAAGCATACGCGACGGCTTCCCAGTCCATCATGTGGAACTTTGTCGATACGCAAAGCCTTACCATTCGGGGCGGCATCGCGGGAGAGGACCGCGCGGACTGGGGATACGATGGCGCAACTACCGGTGCCAAGTGGACTGACGACGATCCTGCGGCGGCTATGATCGGATCGATTCTCGTTCCCAACGGAAGCTTCGACGACCATGTGACCACCAATGGTCGTGTGTACGCCGGCGCCGATTTCTCAATGAACAGCCCGAAGGTTGCCGCAGCATTTGGTGAGGGTAACTCGGCTTCCGTTATCGATATGGACCAGGAGCGTCACAACTTCCCGTGGTCTGGCTCGTATACACCGGACGGTTCCTCCATTGCATGGAGCAAGGTCGACGCTGCGGATGGTACTAAGCTGCTTCCCGGTTCCTCGTGGACGATATACGGCACTGTCAAAGATGCCAAGAACGGGACGGGTCCCATCGTTACGGTAACGGATGGCGCTGCCAACGATTACGCTTCTACTGATGGCAAGCTTCAGTTCAACTATTTGAACCAGAAGGCCGATCCGAGTAAGGAGATCTCGGATTCTAATCCGGCATTCACCTATTACATCAAAGAGGAGACGGCGCCGGAGGGTTACCAGGTTTCGGACAAGATCTACTACGCAACCATGAACAATGCTGGTGAGTCGGTGAACTATGTCCAGGGCTACGTGGATGAGAACGGGAACGAGGTTCCGTTCACACCTTCTAACACCACGGGTGCCATCGCCAACACCAAGATCACCGGTACGGTGTCTTGGGCCAAGGTGGAGAAGGACGATGCAGAACACACTCCTTTGGCTGGTTCCGAGTGGAAGCTTGCGAAACTGGGTGCCGATGGCTTGACTGAGGCGCAGTCCTGGACCGTGAGTGACCAATCGACTCCGAGCGAAACCACTTGGGCCGATACCGACGCCAAGGATGGCAAGTTCACATTGGCCGATTTGCTGCCGGGCACGTACACGCTCACGGAGACCCAGGCTCCGTTTGGCTACGAACTGAACAAGAACACCTACAAGTTCACGGTGGACAGCACAAGCGGCTCCATTACGTGGATCGAGAACGAGCAGTCGAACATCGTTGATGGCATTACGTACATCTCCGACTCGTGCTCCGTTACGTCCGTGAAAATCCCGGTGATTAAATCCGTCCGTAATACGGACTGGCCGAAGGATTCCAGCGGTAAATACGTTGCGTTCGACTTCAGCATCGAGGCTACGGGGCCAAATAAGGATAGCGCTCCTATGCCTGACTCGAAGACTATTTCCGTCGCTCCCGCAGACTCCACCAAGGTCAACGACATCGAGGCATCTTTTGGCGAAATCTCGTTTTCCAAAGAGTACCTCGCCACGAACGACGCTTCGAACCCGACGGGCGCCAAGACTTACACCTACACGGTGAAGGAGGTCGCGCCCGACGCCGATGCCATCGACAAGCTCCGCTACTCCAAGGCCGAGTACCAAGTGGCCGTCACCGTGAAAGCCGTCTTGGACGAGAAGACCGGCAAGTACTCCGGCCTCACCACTTCCACCACGGTCACGCAG
>DXLY01000011.1:2158-34051 GCA_019414465.1 Collinsella sp. | reverse complement strand
GAAGGCTCAGAAGATTTGGGCTAAGTACGGCTTTGAGCTTTCCGCGTAGTGCGGCTTGGCGCGATAATTCCATCGTTTTGTGTCTCACTCCGTCCTTATATTCGCTTGGAGCTTTTCGTGCTTAATAGATTCCGCATCCTTGTCGCCTGTGCTTTGACCTTCGCGCTTTGCTGGGTGCCGGGATTTGCGTTTGCTGGGGACGCTGAGGACGGGGCCCAGGTTGCTGCGACCGCTCATGGGCTTTCCTATGGGATCGAGGGTTTTGAGCGGTTGGCCAAGGGGACCGCTCGTGCCATGGAGGGCCAGCCTGAGGGCTACCGGTTTCCCGTTGACGAGGACGTGGACCTTGTAGTGGCGCCTGCTGCCGATCGCGTTGTGGTGTGGATATCGCCCAAGGCGATCGAGAGGTATGGATTGGATCCGCAGAACAACGAGTGCGTATCGGGTCTCAAGGCCCTCGTCTGTGAGCTCGACAGCGCAAACTGTATGGGAGGTGCGCAGCTAGGGGACGTGGATCTTCCTTGGTATGTCACGGCGGAAACAACGTTTGATGCCGGCGGGTATACCTATGGCTTTGACGAGCGCGGTGCGGATGGGGGCCGCTATGTGGTGATTGCATCAGTCTCGGGTGATGCCAAAGGCGGCGCGCGTTGGCTTGATAGCGCTCAAATGGTAGAAGCGTCGTCTGTCGTGCTGCGGGATGAGCAGAGGCCCTTGACCTCCCTGGCTTCCTTTTTGGGCGACATCGACTATCGCCCGTTTTGGGTGTCCATTAAAACGAGCGGTCTTGCCCTGCTGATCTCCTTTGCGCTGGGCCTGTTTGCCGCGTGGAAGACCATGGGCACCTCGAGTCGCATCAAGGGCCTGCTCGACTCGGTCTTTACCATCCCCATGGTGTTGCCGCCCACGGTCTGCGGCTTTCTGCTCCTTATGCTGTTTGGCCGCTCGACCGGGGTGGGCCAGTGGCTTATCGCGCACGGCGTCTCGATTGTCTTTACGTGGCCGGCGGCGGTGATCTCTGCCGTGGTGGTATCGTTTCCCCTGGTCTACCGTACGGCGCTCGGCGCCTTTGAGAGCCTCGACACGCAAATGCTCGATGCGGCGCGCACGCTGGGCTGGTCCGAGCGACGCATCTTCACCAAACTCATGATGCCGCTCGGCTGGCCCTCGATTGCCGCCGGCACGGTGCTCGCCTTTGCCCGCGCCATGGGCGAGTTTGGCTGCACCCTGTTCTTTGCGGGCAACTATGCCGGTATTACGCAGACCATTCCCATTGCGATTTACTTTGAATGGATGGGCGGCAATACGTCGGTGGCCCTCTTTTGGGTCGTGGTCGTAATAGCGTTCAGCTTCCTAGTCATCCTGTTCATCAACATGTACACGGCGCATTCGCAAAAATACCGCGAGCGTGGCCTTTCCCGTGCGGAACGTAAGCAGGCCAAAGATCTCGCCGGACAGGGCGATTCACTCGACCCGGCGGGCGGTGATGCCTTGCGTATCGATCGCGAGGCACTGGCCGAGCTCATGCGCGATGAGCCCGCTATGCAGGGAGGTCGATAGGCCATGTCACTCGTTCTGGACATAAAAAAGCGCTATCCGGGGTTTATGCTCGATATGCAGCTTGAGGCCGGCGAGGAGCGTGTGGCGCTGCTTGGTGCCTCGGGCTGCGGCAAGAGCTGCACGCTGCACTGCATTGCCGGCGTGGAGACGCCCGACGAGGGCAAGATCGTCGTCAACGGCGTGACCTTTTTTGACTCGGCGGCTGGCATCAACCTGTCACCCCAGGAGCGAAAATGCGCCCTGTTGTTTCAAAACTATCAGCTGTTTCCCAACATGACGGTGGCCGATAACGTATGCGCCGGTGTAAAGGATGCTGGCGACGCCGCCGCGCGCAAAAAGCTCGCCGAGCGCTATTTGGGCATTTTCGGTCTGGCCGATTTTGTCGATCGCTACCCCGCGCGACTCTCGGGCGGACAGCAGCAACGCGTGGCGCTTGCCCGTATGGTGGCGGCGCATCCGGGCATTTTTATGTTCGACGAGCCCATGAGCGCGCTCGATGCGTATCTCAAGAGCGCGCTTGAGCAAAACATGCTCGACCTGTTCGATGTATGCAACCGCACCGTGCTCTACGTGAGCCACGACATCGACGAAGCGTGCCGCCTGTGCCAGCGCATCTGCGTGATGCACGACGGGCATGTTGAGGAGATCGGCTCCGTCGAGGACGTGGTCCGCCGTCCGCAGACGCTGGCGGCGCTGCGCCTGACGGGCTGCAAGAACACAAGCCGGGCGCGCAAGATCGGGTCTCAGGAAGTTGAAGCCCTGGACTGGGGCATGACCTTTAACGTGGGCCATGAGGTTCCCGATAACGTGACGTACCTCGGTATTCGTGCGAGCTACTTCCATGTTGACAATCGCGCGGAGCGCGGTCGCAACAGCTACGATTTGCACGTGGCCCGTGTGAGCGATTCGCGCTTTGAGCGGCTGGTGCTGCTGGACGTGCCGCGTGCTGATGCGCCCACGCGTCTGCAGTGGAAGGTGAATAAGGTGAGTGTACCCGTGGAAGAGCTGCCGCAGGCGGGTGAGACTCTGCGCATGCATTTTGATGCAAGCAGGATTCATCTCGTTTGCCGATAATGCGGGTGCGATGCGGTCGAGGAGGTAGTCCTCGACCGCTTTGTTTTCACTTCGCCGTTCGCCGATTTCTACATGACTAAACCTTATCAGTCTGATAATTAATTATCAGACAGCGAGATGCTCACATCCCAACGTTGTCGTACGCGTGTCGACGGTGTTCGTCTTGACGACAACCGTTGATATAGTTACCTTCGACGAGAAAAGGAGGGCGCGCCGATGCTGCAGAAGACATATTCGCGTCGCGTTGCCGCGCGCGCCCTGTATATGGCTCGGAGCCGCATATGAGCAGGTATGTTCACGGCTCCGGGAGAGACGACGCACAACTAAATAATCGACCGCAAAGCGGGTTCCCCAAAATTCCGGGTTTGAGCACGGCTGGGTTTTCGCCACCCACCGTGCAGAAATACCGTAGCTATTCATTTTTGGTTCGAGAGGGGAACCGTCATGGCTGAAGAATTTGATTTCCATCCGATGTGGGAGAGCCTCGGCATGAATCCTGCCGACCACGACATGCTGCTGGGCGCTGTGGGCCAGATGTACGGCGATATGTTCCTGACGCAGAACAATCGCCCCAAGTCCACGTCCTACCTGGATTTTGTCGCCACCAACATCCACAGCGGCCGTATTAAGGAGATGCTCGACAAGAAGGAGGCCGGCGAGGCCACCAAGATCGTCGGTTCGTTCTGTGTGTACGTGCCCGAGGAGATCGTACTTGCCTGTGACGGCATTCCCGTTGGTCTGTGCTCGGGTGCCGACTGGGCGACCGACAAGGTCGAGGAGCATCTGCCGCGCAACACCTGCCCGCTCATCAAGAGCTTTGCCGGCTTTAAGCTGGGCGAGGTCTGCCCCTACATTGAGTCGAGTGACTTGGTGGTAGGCGAGAACGCCTGCGATGGCAAGAAGAAGGCCTACGAGTTCTTTGCCACGCAAAAGAACATGTACGTCATGGATATTCCCAACGTGCACGACGAGTCGACGCTCGTGACCTGGAAGGCCGAGGTTAAAAAGCTTGCCGCCAAGATCGAGGAAGAGTGCGGCGTCACGATTACGCCTGAGCGCCTGAAGGCTGCCATCCACGCCGTCAACGAGAAGCGTCGCGCCCTGCAGCGTCTGGCTGCGACCCGCGCTGCCGATCCGGCGCCCATCAGCGGTCTCGACAGCCTGCTGACCGTTCAGGCCGCCTTTATGGATGACACGCCGCGTCTGACCGGCGCCATCAACGAAATGGCGGCTGAGTGCGAGCAGCGCGTTGAGGCCGGCGAGGGTGTGGCGCCCAAGGGCACCAAGCGCATCCTGTACACCGGTACGCCCATGGCCGTGCCCAACTGGAAGCTGTTCAACCTCATCGAGAAGGCCGGCGGCGTCGTGGTGGGCGAGGAGTCCTGCACGGGCTCGCGCTACTACAAGGACCTGGTCGACGAGTCCGGTGAGACGGTTGACGAGATGCTCGACGCCATCGCCGAGCGCTACTTTAAGATCAACTGCGCCGTCTTTACGCCCAACGACCAGCGTATGAAGGACATTGTCCAGATGGCCAAGGACCTGCATGCCGACGGCATCGTCGACGTGGCCTTGCAGTTCTGCACGCTCCACGAGATGGAGTCGTTTGCCGTGGAGAAGGCCGCCGAAGAGGCCGGCATCCCGTTTATGCACATCACGACCGACTACGCCGGCGAGGATGCAGGCCAACTGCAAACCAGGATTGAGGCTTTCTTGGAAACCATTTAGGGCTATCCGGTCCAGCGGCTTCCCCAAGCACCCGATCTTGCCGTTCAAACCATCGCTTGCATACCAAAGTACGCGGCGCTCCTCTTTCACGGCAACCTCGGGCACCTGGGAAAGCCGTTTCCTTGGTTGGTTAAAAGGTTTGTTAAGGAGTTATATGTCGGAAAATATTGAGCAGCCGTTGCCGTCCACGTTTGAGGAGTTCAACGAGCAACGCAAGGCGGCGTTTATTCGCGTCAAGGATTATAAGCAGGCGGGTAATCGCCTGGTCGGTTTTCTGTGCAGCTACACGCCGCTCGAGATTATCGATGCCGCGGGGGCTGCGAGCGTGGCGCTGTGCGGCACGTCCGACGAGGTGATTCCCGAGGCCGAGAAGGTGCTGCCGGCAAACCTGTGCCCGCTCATCAAGTCTACGTATGGTTTTGCCTATTCGCAAAAGTGCCCGTTTACGTACTTTAGCGACATGATCATCGGCGAGACCACCTGCGACGGCAAGAAGAAGATGTACGAGCTACTCAACGAGCTCAAGCGCACGCACATTCTGCACCTGCCGCAGAGCCGCGATCGCGCCCACGAGCGCGAGGGCTGGTACGAGGAGTGCCGCCTGCTCAAGGAGGAGCTCGAGAACTTCTACGGCATCGCGATTACCGACGATGATCTGCGCGCTGCCGTCCGTCGTCGCAACCGCTTGCGTGCGGCCCAGCTCGAGATGTTTGCGCTGCAGGCCAACCAGCCGGCGGCCATGAGCGGCGTCGACCTGATGAGCACCATGTTTGCCGGTACGTTTAGCTTTGATATCGAGGCCTATACGCAGCAGCTGGAGCAAAAGGTTGTCAAGCTGCGCGAGGCCTACGACGCGAGCGAGCGCCCGGTTGCGGCGGATGCCAAGCGCATTCTGATCACCGGCTGCCCGGTGGGCGGCGTGATCAACAAGATCGGTCGCACCATCGAGTCCAACGGTGGTGTGGTCGTGTGCATGGACGACTGCTCGGGCGAGCGCACGGCGGCCATGATGATCGACCCGGAGGCTCCCGACATCTTGCGCGCCATCGCCGACCGCTACCTGGACATTAACTGCTCGGTCATGACGCCCAACGACGGTCGTATGGAAAACACGCTGGCCATGTGCGAGAAGTACCATGTCGATGGCGTGGTAGAGAGCGTGCTGCAGGCCTGCCACACCTTTAACGTTGAGAGCGCACGCATGCAGGAGGCCGTCGAGGGTGCGGGTATTCCGTATATGAAGATCGAGACCGACTACAGCAACGGCGACATGGGCCAGATCGAGACTCGCATCGCCGCCTTCATCGAAACCCTCTAGCTTCCTCAGGCACCGGATCTTGCTCCTCAAACCGTCGCTTGCGTACCCAAAGTACGCTGCGCTCCTCTTTCGGGGCAATCTCCGGCACCTGAGAAACCTAGAGCTAAGGCGCCTGAACGCGCAGCTGTCTTTGATGTTTAGATTGGGAGAGAGCCATGATAGGGATCGGGATCGATATCGGGTCTACGGCGGCTAAGGCTGCTGTGGTCGACGGGGAGGGTTCGGTGGCGTGGACGTGCGTGCAGCCAACCGGGTTCTCCTCGGTCGATGCTTCCGAGCGGCTGCGCGAGGCGCTGGCAGCGGCCGGCTATGACGTGGCAGCCGACGATGTGCGTGTGGTCGCGACCGGCTACGGTCGTGTCGCCGTGCCCTATGCGCACAAGGTCGTGACCGAGATCACCTGTCACGGCACCGGTGCCGTGCGCCTGTTTGGCGACCACGGCACCGTGATCGACGTGGGCGGCCAGGACACCAAGGTTATTCAGCTTAAAAGTGGCCGCGTGGCCAAGTTTGCCATGAACGACAAGTGCGCCGCCGGCACGGGGCGCTTTTTGGAGATCATGGCCGACCGCCTAGGCATTTCCCAGCAGCAGATGGCGGACCTCGCTCGCATCGGCGAGCCCACCAAGATCAGCAGCATGTGCACGGTGTTTGCCGAAAGCGAGGTTATCAGCCTGATCGGTCGCGGTGAGCCGCGCGAGAACATTGCGCGTGGCGTGATCGACAGCGTGGTCTCGCGCGTGGCGACCATGGCCGGGCAGGCCGCGGGCGCCCCGTACTACCTGACCGGTGGCCTGTGCGAGAACGCCTTCGTGGTGGAGCGGTTGGGCGAGCTGCTGGGGTCGCCGGTGACCACCTCGCCCCAGGCTCGCTTTGCCGGTGCCATCGGCGCGGCGATTCGCGCACAGGCGCTCAATTAATGCATCCGCCGCAGGCTCGCATTCATGCGTATACTGGGAGAAAATGATTGACCGATGAGAGGAGGTATCGATGGCTGACGATCAGATTAAGCTCACGTCTATGACTGCCGCGAGCGGTTGAGCCGCTAAGTTGGCTCCTGGAGCCCTCGCCCAGGTCCTGGGCGATTTACCCAATGTGCATAACGACAACTTGCTCGTGGGGTTCGATACCTCCGACGATGCGAGCGTCTTTCGCGTTGGCGATAACTTGGGTCTCGTGCAGTCCATCGACTTCTTCCCACCGATGGTCGACGACCCGTTTTTGTTTGGCCAGATCGCCGCGGCAAACTCGCTGTCGGACATCTACGCCATGGGCGGGCGGCCGAGCCATGCCATGAACTTGCTGTGCATCCCGAGCTGTCTGGGCGTTGAGGTTGCCGGTCAGATTCTGGCGGGCGGCGCCGACAAGTGCGTCGAGGCGGGTTGCTCCATCGCGGGCGGTCACACCATCAACGACGACGAGCCCAAGTACGGCCTGTCCGTGAGCGGGTTTGTCGCGCTCGACCGCATGCTCGCCAACAGCGGCGCGCGCGTGGGCGATGCGTTACTGCTGACCAAGGCGGTTGGCTCGGGCATCATCACCACGGCCATTAAGGGCGAGCTCATCGAGCGGGACGAGGCCGCAGCCATGTTTGACTCGATGCGCACCCTCAACGAGGCTCCGATTCGTCTGGCCGAGGGACTTGAGCTTCACGGCTGCACCGACATCACGGGCTTTGGCCTGATCGGGCATGCGTGCGAGATGGCCGAGGGCTCGGGCGTGCAGATTGAGCTTGCGTCGGGGGCGGTGCCGCTCTTTGACCAGGTGCTCGACATGGCGCGTTTGGGCATTATCCCCGCGGGCTCCTACCGCAACCAGGACTTCTTTGGCCCGCGCGTGACGGCCGACGAGGACCTTGAGCCGGGCATGCTCGACGCGCTGTACGACCCGCAGACGTCTGGTGGCCTGCTTATCGCGGCACCTGCTGCCGATGTGGATGAGCTTGCGAGCCGTCTACATGCCGAAGGACGTATCGCCGCCGTCGTCGGTCGCGTGTACGAGCCGGTACCAGGCGGTCCTGCCGTTCGCGTTGTGCATTAAGGAAAACCGTTTATGCGACCGCCTACTGTTCTGGGCGGTCCCTTTTGAAAGGAAAAACTATGTCTACCAAAATTGAAGTCAATGCCATGGGCGATGCCTGCCCGCTGCCCGTCGTCAAGACGCTCAAAGCCCTGAAGCAACTCGATGGCGAGGGCACAGTCGTGACCTCGGTCGACAACGAGACCGCCGTCAAGAACATCTCGAAGATGGCGCAGGAGAAGGGCTGCACGGCCTCAGTCGAGAAGGTTTCTGACGTTGAGTGGCACGTGACCGTCGCGACCGCCGGTGCCGTGGCCGTTGCGGACCCCGAGCAGGACGGCGCCGCTTTCTGCGACGCCAGCGCCGGCAAGGGCAAACTTGTCATTTCCGTCTATACCGATTGCATGGGCCGTGGCGACGACGAGCTGGGCCACAAGCTCATGAAGGCGTTTGTCTTTGCCGTGACGCAGCAGGAGGAGCTGCCCGTGACCATGCTGTTCTACAACGGCGGTGCCAAGCTCACCGTCGAGGGCTCGCCGGTGCTCGATGACCTGAAGGGCTTGGCGGAGCAGGGTGTCGAGATTCTCACCTGCGGTACCTGCCTCGACCACTATGGCATTAAAGACCAGCTTGCGGTGGGCGAGGTCACCAACATGTACGTGATCGTGGAGAAGATGGAGCAGGCCGTGCGCGTCGTGCGCCCGTAGCGTATTGGTTGGAGTTGCCATGAGGGAGAAGCGCCCGGCGCTTGTCATCACGTTTCCCGCCACGGCGGCCGCCATGGGTTGCGAATCCCTGTGCATCGAGCGCGGTCTTCCCGGGCGGACGATTCCCGTGCCCGGGGAGGTCGCTGCCGGCTGCGGTTTGGCGTGGAAGGCGTTGCCTGCCGATGAGGAACTGCTGCGCGGCGAACTTGCCTCGGCGGGCGTTCCCACCGAGGGCTTCACCGTGATCGATATGTGGGAGGTCGTGCGATGATCTATCTGGATAACGCGGCAACGACCATGCACAAGCCGCAGGTGGTCATCGATGCCGTGACGCAGGCGATGTGCTCGCTCGGCAATGCCGGGCGCGGCGCCACGTCGGGTGCCCTCGATGCCGCTCGTACGATTCACGCTTGCCGTGCCAAGCTCGCGCGCCTTTTGGGTTGCCCGAGGGCGGACCATGTGTGCTTTACGCCCAACTCCACGGCGGCGCTCAACACCGCCATCAACGGGGTGGTGCGCCCCGGCGACCATGTGGTCACAACGGTGCTCGAGCACAACTCCGTACTGCGTCCGCTCAACCGCCTGGCGGCAGAGCAGGGTGTGACGGTTGAGCATGCGGGCTGTGATACCAACGGCGTGCTCGACTACGACGAGCTCGAGCGGCTTGTCACGCCCGGTACGCGTGCTGTGGTGGTGACGCACGCCTCCAATGTGACCGGCAACGCGGTCGACATTGCGCGCGTGGCTGCCATCGCGCATGCGGCCGGTGCGCTGGTGATCGTCGATGCCTCGCAGTCTGCCGGCACGGCGCATATCGATATGCAGGCCATGGGCCTCGACATTGTGTGCTTTACCGGCCATAAGGGGCTCATGGGTCCGCAGGGGACCGGCGGCCTGGCCGTGGCGGAGGGCATTGACGTGGCTCCGTGGGCCATGGGCGGCACGGGCGTGCACAGCTTCGACCCACTGCAGCCGCTTGAGTGGCCCACGCGCCTTGAGGCGGGCACGCTCAACGGCCACGGCATCGCGGGCTTTTCCGCAGGCCTCGACTTTATCGAGGCCCAGGGTGGGGTCGAGGCGATTGCTGCCCACGAGCGTGCACTCGCTGATCGCTTCCTTTCCGGTGTGCGCGAGATTTCGGGGATTAAGCTCTACGGTGCCTTTGACCAGCCGACGCGCTCTGCGATTGTGTCGCTCAACGTGGGCGATATCGACTCTGCCGAGATCTCGGATGCACTCATGCAAGGGTGGGGGATTGCGACGCGCCCCGGCGCCCATTGCGCCCCGCTCATGCACCGTGCGCTGGGGACCGAGCGCCAGGGCGTCGTCCGCTTCTCGTTTGGGTATTTCAACACTACCGAAGAAGTCGACACGGCTATCGATGCTCTGTGCGATTTAGCCTGCTAAAGCTGCTAGACCGTTTATACTTGCGGGACGGGTGTTTTTGCCCGTCCCGTTTTTGTTTCGACCCGAAAGGTGTGCATATGGCCTCATCCGCTCCGCGCGGTTTGCGCTCCGACCATGTCGTCACCGTCGGCATTGCGCTGTTTTCGATGCTCTTTGGCGCCGGTAACCTCATCATTCCGCCGTTGCTGGCACTTCAGGCCGGCACGGCCACGCCGCTTGCCATGATTGGCTTTTTGATTGCCGCCATCGGCCTGCCCGTCATGGGCTTTATCGCCGTCGCGCTCGCCGGCACGGCCCGCGAGCTGGCCGGGCGCGTGCATCCTAAGTTTGGTGAATTCTTCGTTGCGGCGGTCTACCTGGCCATCGGTCCGTGCCTGGCCATTCCGCGCACAAGCTCTACGGCGTTCGAAATGCTCGTGCCGCTGCTACCCGAGGGTGTTTCGCTTGGCACGGCACGTCTGGTGTTTGCCATCGGGTTCTTCGTCGTCGCGTTTGCGCTCACACTGCGCCCGGGTGTCATCACGCGCGTGCTCGGTCGCATTACGGGCCCCGCGCTCATTGCGCTCATCGTGCTGGTCGTGGGTGCAGCCGTGATCTCGCCGCTGGGACCGGCTGCCGCGCCTCAGGCTCCCTACGATGCAGGCGCCGCCGTGCAGGGCTTTTTAACTGGCTATCAGACCATGGACCTGCTTGCGTCGCTCGCTTTCGGCATCATCATCGCCGAGACCATTCACGAGCTGGGCGTGACCGACGACAAGCGCGTCGCTTTTGAAATTTCGCGCTCCGGTGTGATCGCCGGCGTGCTCATGGCCTTTATCTATTGCGGCTTGGCCCTTGCCGGCATGCAGCTCGGCACCGTGATGCCCGACGCTACCAATGGCGCCGCCATCCTTGCCCGCTCTGCCTCCATGCACTTTGGCCTTGCCGGCACGGTCGTGGTCTTCGCCATCTTCTTCCTCGCCTGCATGAACGTGTGTATTGGCCTTATCAGCTGCTGCTCGCGTTACTTCTGCGAGACGTATGTGGTCGAAGGGGGAGCGGAGGCCTCCGAGGAGGCCATGCGCCGTCCCTTTGCGATTCTCGCCTTTGTGTTCGCAGCGTTTTCGTGCGTGCTCTCCAATGTGGGCCTCGACGTGATTCTTATGTTCTCGGTGCCCATGCTCAACGCCTTGTATCCCGTTGCCATCGTGCTGGTACTGATGGGCCTGGTGCACGGCTTTTGCGACGCTCATCCGCAGGTGTGGGTTTGGGTCGGCGGCGTTGTCGCGGTGCAGAGCGTAATCACTTCGGTCCGCGATGCGTTCTTTGCTGGCGCGTGGCTGCCGTTCGATGCGTTGCCGCTGGCAGACATTGGAGCCGCGTGGGCGCCGTTCGCCGTGGTGGCGTTTGTGATTGGTCTGCTCCACAGCCGGTTTGTCGCACATTCGAGGAGCTAGAACATCGCCGCTTGCACAGGCGGGGAGTCTCCCCTATAATTTCCTTCGCTTTGGGACACGCAAGGTTTATGCCTTAGCTGCTCAACACCTTCGGGACGTGGCGCAGTTTGGTAGCGCGCCTGCTTTGGGAGCAGGATGTCGCAGGTTCAAATCCTGTCGTCCCGACCATATCTTGCGGGCGTAGTTCAATGGTAGAACCCCAGCCTTCCAAGCTGATGACGCGGGTTCGATTCCCGTCGCCCGCTCCATAGGATAGTTTTAACGGCTTTGGCTCTATTTGGTGCCAGAGCCGTTTTCATATACATGCCGGGGACCCCACATCCCCTCCTAAGTTGCGGTGAAATAGTTCCTGGATTAGCCGCAAAAGCTGTTATCCAGGAACTATTTCACCGCAACTTATTGAGGCCGAGCGGGCTGGGTCGATGATGGGTTCTGTTGTCGAGAAGATGAGGGCAGCCGGTCAGGAGTCTGCGTAGGGTTTTGTGGTTGGTATACCGTAGCCGCGCATCATGGAGCCGAACGCTTTGACATCGTAGGTGTCTGAGAGCTTGAAATGAATGACGTTGTGGCCCATGGCACGCAGGTTCGCGTCGCGCATGAGGGCAGCTCGATAGGTTTTTGCCGCAGTATGTCCCGGATCATTTTGGGACTCGTCCTCAAACTTGCCTAGTCCATGCAGCTCAGCCAGCATCCAAGAGCCGTTTGGCATCTGCCAGCCGTAATCTGCCAAATAATAGCCGGCGTTTCCCGGTCGAGTGATTTCAACCTGTAGTTCGGGTGTGGCAACTCCCGCCAGAATCATTGCCGCCCGTGCCTCGGATTCTCCACCGTTATCCGATCTGCCATCCATATGTTCAAAAACGTCAAATGCGCGCGCGATGCCATGCAGTCCGCGGCAGTTCGCTTGTGCATATGCACGCAATTCTTCACGCTCGACACCGTACTCACGAGCCAACCCGTCGACATAGCCTAGTGCATATCGAAAAGCGCTCGTTCGGGCGATGTCGACCACCGTGCGATATGGATCCGTTAACGTAAACGGGCCGAGCTGCCATACGTCGCCCGGCCGCCAGCGTCGGTATTCAACGAATTCGTACATATCGCGTCTGGTGGAACGCGGCAGCAGCACTTGCACCTTGTCGAGAAGCGAATATGCAGAACCGATGCCATAGAGCAGTGCCGCCGTTGCTCCACAAAACACGGCATCCGGTTCAACGACCGCAATAGCGGATGCCAATTGAAAGATGCGATCTTCGACGCCGAGATCATTCCAATACGTGGGATCAGCGTAGACATGGTTGTAGAGTCGAATAATCATCTCTTTTTGCATGAGCGCGTAGGCACAGCGTTCATCCCATTTTTTGGTAGCTACAAACAGGTGCCCGCCATGATGGGCCTCGAATAACCGGAAGAACAGCTCTAATTGCGGTTTGGAACAGCGTTTATCATGACTCATTTTCGACCCCATGGTCTCGAGGGGGAGTGAATGACACTACGCTATCCCATATTTGGCCCGCCAGACCTTGCCATGAACTGACCAAAAGCTTGACGGGGCAGGTCAGAGTCATGAGTCGGAGCCAAACATATCGGCAAACGGTTGATTAGTGCCCCTCGGCGGCACTAAAAACCACCCTTACAGAAAGTTGCGGTGAAATAGTTCCTGAAAAGCTCGAATAAGCCTAAATCCAGGAACTATTTCACCGCAACTCAGATGGGGATGGGGTTAGCTGCGGGGGCGGTGGCGGAGCTTGTCGATGGTGGAGTCGGTGCCGTGTCCGCGGGCGTCGGTGCTTCGGCTGCGGGCGTCGGCGGCGGTTTGGCGCTGGCGGCGGTAGTCGATCATGCCTTGGATGATGGGCTTACCAAAGCTCACGACATCATCGTTGTAGATGGCGGTTCGGGCTGCGAGGAGGCAGTCGGTAAAGTCCATATGGGTCTTGCCAAAAAGTTTGACGGCAAGGGCGACAACGGTGGGCTCGTCGACCATGACGTCATCGAGCAGCCTTTTCATGGCCGCAGCAATCTCAACGCGGGGAACCTTATAGACGTCGCGCAGCGTGACCACGACGCGCGTGATGATTTCGGGATAGACACGAGCGGTGCGCGTGGCGATGACCTTGGCGGCGCGCGGTGACAGGACTTCGTCGTCGTCAAGCAGGTAGCGTAGGATGACGGTCTCGTCGATGATGGTGCTACTCATGGATATCTACTTCCTCGGGACCCAAAATCGAATCGTCGCTTTCTGTGGCAAGGTATTCAATCCAGGCATTGCGCTCCTCGGAGCGGCGATTGGGGTCACCGTATGCTTTGAGCGATCCATAGGCGGCGGTGCCGTCCTTTGAGCGCACGGCGACCGGCTGAAAGGGGAGCTTGCGCATCAAAATGCTCTGCGCGACAAATAGACGGACGGCCTCGGCGAGCGATGTGCCCATGGCGTCGTAGAGATGTTCGGCAGACTGCTTGTCTTCCTCGCGAATGCGCACCTGCAGGATGGCTCGTTTTTGAGTCGATGACATCACTGGCCCCCTTAATGAGCGTGCAATATAGTCGGTCAAATGCGGCATGTGCCGATACTTGAGCATCTTATAACGATTACTTTATTTCGCTCAAGTAAATAACCATTAAGTTGAATACAAGCGTAGTACATCTAAAATGAGAGCGCGTAAAAATCTCTGAGGCGTACGCATGTAATACACTCACCTTTATAGCTTCTAGAGAATAATTCCAACCTGCCAAAACCCCTGCAATACACCCGTAATGCAGGGCCTATGCTCAAGTTTGCCAGCTGCAACTGCGTATATTTAGCCTGTATATCGTTGGAGGAACTCTATCGATGCGCCTGTTTCGCCGCATGCGCTTCGATACGCCGATGCTGGACCACGGGCGGTCCGGGGCAACGTCGACAGGGTCTCTCCGGCATGGGATTCAGGAGGGAGTGAACAACATGGGCAATAAACGAGTCGTGGCTGATTCTTCACGCTGCATTGGGTGCCAAACCTGTATGGCGGCGTGCATCGAGGCACACGATATTCCCGGCAACATCGCCGCACCTCGCTTGCGCGTAACGCGCACCTACGAGATTTCCGCGCCGGTGGCATGTCACCACTGCGAGGACGCTCCGTGCGCCAAGGCCTGCCCTACGGGCGCCTTGTTCTTTGATCCAAAGAACCATCGCATCGGCGTCAACGAGGACAACTGCATCGGTTGCAAGAGCTGTGTCATGGCATGCCCCTTTGGCGCCGTGAGCGTGGCAACCACGCAGGTCCCCGTCTTGATGGGCGACGTGCGCGTGGGTTCGCAGACTAAGAGCTTCGTGCTCAAGTGCGACCTGTGCGTGGACCGTCCCGGCGGTCCGGCGTGTGCCGAGGCGTGTCCGACCAAGGGTCTCACCCTGGTAGACGAGGAGCGTCTGGCAGAACTGACTGCCGAGCGTGCCCGCGCCACCATCGAAAACGAGGCGTAAGCGTCGGGCGACAGGCCCAATGATTGTCAAATAAGTACCGAGTATTCGGTAGCAGAGAAAGGAAGGAGGGTGTCATGGAGAAGCATAAAGTGATCTGCCCGTACTGCGGCGCCGGTTGCCAGTTTAACCTCCTGGTCCAAAACGGCCAGGTCGTGGGTACCGAACCGCTCAACGGCATCACCAACCAGAGCGAGCTGTGCCTTAAGGGCATGAGCGGCTACGACTTCATCAACGACACCAAGATCTTGACTCCCCGCGTACTGCACCCGATGATCCGCCGCACCAAGGGCGCGGATCTTGAGCGCGTAAGCTGGGACGAGGCACTGGATTTCACCGCATCTAAGATGCAGGCCATAATTGACGAATATGGTCCTAACGCTGTCATGACCACCGGCTCTTCGCGAGGCGGCGGCAATGAGGCGAACTACGTCATGCAGAAGTTTACGCGTGCGTGCATCGGCACCCACAGCGTGGACAACTGCGCCCGTACTTGACACGGCCCTACTGTCCTCGGTCTGATGGACACGGTTGGTTCAGGTTGCATGTCATGCTCCATCCCCGGTATGGAGGATGCGGGCTGCATTTTCCTCTTCGGCTATAACCCTGCCGATTCGCACCCCATCGTCGCAAGGCGTATCGTGCGAGCCAAAGAAAAGGGTTGCAAGATCATCGTCGCCGACCCGCGCCATATCGAAACCGCGCGTATCGCCGATCTCTACCTTCCGATCAAGAACGGTTGCAATGTTGCGTTCCTCAACGCCTTTGCCAACTGCTTGGTCAACGATGGCCTCTACGACAAGGAATTCGTCGCCGAGCACACGAACGGCTTTGACGAGTGGTGGGAGACCATCAAGAACTACACTCCCGAATCCGTACAGGACATCACGGGTGTCGAGCCCGCGTTGATCCACCAAGCTGCCGAGATGTACGCCACGGCGAAGCCCTCCGCCATCATTGGCTGGGGCATGGGCGTATGCCAGCAGAAGCAGAACCTGAAGACGGTGCACACCATCGCCTCCATCGCCTGCGTTGCCGGCCAGATCGGCAAACCCAATTCCGGCCTCGCGCCCGTGCGTGGTCAGAACAACGTCCAGGGCTCCTGCGATATGGGCATGCTGCCTAACCTGTACCCTGGCTACCAGAAAGTCACCGACCCCGCCGTGCGCGCCAAGTTTGCAAAGGCTTGGGGCGTGCCCGAGGAAAAGCTCCCGCTCGAGGAGGGCTACAAGCTCACCGACCTGGGCCACCTGGTCGACGAGGGCAAGGTGCACTGCTTCTACAACTACGGCGAGGACCCGGTGCAGACCGAGCCCGATTCGGCCGGTATGCGCAAGACGCTCTCCGAGCTGGATCTGTTCATTTGCCAGGACATCTTTATGACGCAGACGACCATGCTCGCCGACGTCATCCTGCCCGCTACCTCTTGGGGCGAGCACGAGGGTGTCTTTACCGCATCCGACCGTAGCTTCCAGCACTTTGACGCGGCTGTTCCGCCCAAGGGCGAGTGCCGCCACGACTGGGAGATCTTCGCGGACCTGTCCACGCGTATGGGCTATCCCATGCACTACGACAACACCGAGCAGATCTGGAACGAGTGCATTAGCCTGTGCCCCAACTTTGTGGGCGCGACCTACGAGAAGATGGCTCCCGAGGGCGGTTACGCCCAGTGGCCGGTCAAGAGCACCGATGTGAACGACCACGGTACGCCCGACATGTTCGCTGGTGGCAAGTTCACCACCAAGGACGGCCGCGCCAACCTGATGGCGCACGACTGGGAGGCGCCCTCCGAGCTTCCCGACGATGAGTACCCGCTCATTCTGTGCACCGTCCGCGAGGTCGGTCACTACAGCTGCCGCTCGATGACCGGCAACTGCAAGACGCTGGCGCTGCTCGCCGACGAGCCCGGCTTTGTCCGCATGAATCCCGCGGACGCCCAGGCGCGCGGCATCAAGAACGGCGACATCGTCTCGATTCATAGCCGCCGCGGCCAGGTATACAGCCGCGCCGACGTGAGCGATCGCATCAATAAGGGCACGGTCTACATGACCTACCAGTGGTGGATCGGCAAGTGCAACGAGCTGACCATTCACAAGGTCGACCCGGTCTCGCATACGCCCGAGGACAAGTTCTCCGCCTGCCAGGTCGACGCCATTGCCGACCAGGTTTGGGCAGAGGGCGAGGTAGAGCGTCAGTACACCGAGCTCAAGCAGGCTCTGGTGGACGCCGCTGCTCCCCAGGACGTTGAGCCTGGCGCCGCCAAGTTCGACGACGAGACGCACGTGAACCAAATCGTGTAGTCCCGTTCTCGTTGGCTTTTTGGGCCGGGCGTCCCGTACGTTCGGGAGCCCGGCCCGTTATTTTGAAAGGAAGTGGGGATGAACCGCTTCATCGACATCAACCCGGAGAGGTGCATCGGCTGCGGAACATGCCAGTCCGCCTGTGCCGACGCCCACCGGATGCAGGGTCTTCAGGATACGCCGCGCCTGGCGCTCGTGAAGACCGGCGGTATTTCGGCCGCCCTTGCCTGCCACCATTGCGAGGGTGCTCCCTGCGCCGAGGTTTGCCCGGTGAATGCCATCGAGCACGATGGCGATCGCATCCACGTCAAGGAGCAGGAGTGCATCGGGTGCAGGCTGTGCGCCATCGCGTGCCCCTTCGGAGCCATCCATCCCGATGGCACGTCTATCGCCGGTGTCGCAGGCATGTGCGACCCGACGCCTTCGTATCCTAAGTCCCTGAGCAGCCTGCTTACGTGGGCTCCTGGCCAGTACACCTGCGCCGTCAAGTGCGACCTGTGTGCCTTCGATCCGGACGGCCCGCATTGTGTGGCGGCGTGCCCCACCAAGGCGCTGACCGTCATGGGCGGCGCGGCCGATCGCGAGCTCGACGAGGCCAAGCGCCTGCGCTCGATCGAAAACGGTCCAGTCGTCGACGTTACCGCTGTGGCCCAGGGCCTGTCCGAGAAAGCAGAAGGGAGCGTAAACAATGGATAGCATGACGCTGTTTATCGCATCGCTTGCCGTCTCGTGCATCGGTGCGCTCGCCTCGGTTCTGCTGATCAAGGCCGATAACGCCGCCAAGACCGCCGGCTGCCTGATCGGCGCCGTCGCGGCGGTGCTTTCGTTCATCGCGGGCCTCGAGGCCGTGCTTGGCGACGTTTCGTCCCTCAACACGGTCTTCTTTTTCCCGTTCGCCCGTCTCGAGCTCTTGCTCAACGGCCTTGCGGGCCTGATCGTGGTCCTCATCTCAATCCTCGCCTTTGCGGGCTTCATCTACGGTCTGTCCTACTTCGATGAGTACCCGGGCAAGGTCGGGCGCGCCGGTTTCTTCATGAACACCTTCGTCGCCTCGATGATGCTCGTCATCACCGCCGACAACGTGTTTTGGTTCTTGGTCGCCTTTGAGCTCATGTCGCTGACCTCGTACTTCCTGGTCGTGATCGAGGAGAACGAGAACTCCATCCACGGCGGTTGGCTCTACTTTGTGATCGCGCATGTGGGCTTTGTGCTCATCATGGCGAGCTTCCTCACCATGACCAACTTCGCCGGTGGCTCGTTTGCCTTTGCGGATTTCCGCGCCACGCAGTTTAGCCCCGCGGTCGCATCCGTGTGCTTCGTGCTCGCCTTCTTTGGCTTTGGCGCCAAGGCCGGTATCATCCCGCTGCACGGCTGGCTGCCCAAGGCACATCCCGAGGCGCCGTCCAACGTGTCTGCCCTCATGTCCGGCGGCATGATCAAGATCGGTATCTTCGGCATCCTCAAGGTTGGTCTCGACCTGCTCTCCGCCTCGGGCGTTCAGGTCTGGTGGGGCCTTATGGTCATGGTCTTCGGTGCGATCTCGTCGGTCCTCGGCGTGGCCTTCGCCCTGCAGGAGCATGACATCAAGCGCCTGCTGGCCTATCACTCCGTCGAGAACATCGGCATCATTCTGCTCGGCGTCGGCGCTTCCATGGCCGCCATGGCGCTCAACTCTGTCGGCATCGCCGTCCTGGCTCTGATGGCCGCCCTCTACCACACGTTTAACCACGCGATGTTTAAGGGCGAGCTGTTCTTGGGCGCCGGTGCGCTGCTGTACTCCACGGGTACGCGCAATATGGAGAAGATGGGCGGCCTGTTCCGTCGTATGCCGGCAACGGCCATCTGCTTCCTTATTGGCGCGCTTGCCATCTCGGCCATTCCGCCCTTCAACGGATTTGTGTCCGAGTGGTTTACCTACCAGTCGCTGTTTAACGCCGCCATGCAGGGCGACAAGGCCGTCATGATCGTGGCCGTGTTCGCTGCCGTCGCGCTTGCCATTACCGGCGCGCTGGCTGTCACGTGCTTCGTCAAGGCCTATGGCGTCTCCTTTGCCTCCGCGCCCCGCTCCGAGGCCGCGGCCAATGCCAAGGAGGTTCCCGCCCCCATGGTGTTTGCGCAGGGCCTGCTCGCGGCCATCTGCGTCGTGCTGGGCATTGGCGCTCCCGTGATCGCGCCCGTGCTGGTCGATGTCGCCGCGTCCGTGCTGCATCCGTACGGTGGCGTATTTGCCGCCGAGGGCATGGAGCTCATGAACCAATACTCCGGCGCTGCCACCTCCACGCCCGCGATCGCTATTGCGCTCGTGGTGCTCGTCGGCCTTGCCTGCGGCTATCGCAAGCTCAAGACCGTCGGTAAGGTGCAGAAGTCCCAGCCGTGGGCATGCGGCTATGCTCCCAACGAGCATATGCCTGTCGTAGCCACGACCTTTGCCTCCGAGGTGTCCTGGTTTATGCAGCCGCTCTACACGCTGCGCGACCGCTGCACGGCCGTCTGCTGGTCCATCGCGCACTTCTTCCAGAAGCTCACCGGTGTGGCCGAGGCTGTGGAGCCCGTACCCGACAAGGTTCTCGTCGATGCCCCGCATAAGGGTGTCGAGAAGCTCGCCGACCTCGCGACTAAGCTCGAGGGCGGCAACTACAGCATCTATATCTGCTACATCGTCGCGGCACTCGTGGTGTTCCTCGTGCTCGCCGTGCAAATGGGTTAAGGAGGGGAGAGCATGAACAACATCGTACTTGCCGTTCTGCAGGGCGTGGTCGTTATGGCCGTCGCGCCGTTCTTCTCCGGTCTCGGTCGCGTGATCCGCGCCAAGATGCACAACCGTCGCGGCCCCAGCATCATGCAGGACTACCGCGACCTGGCCAAGCTCTTTGCGCGTCCCGAGTCCCAGAGCGAGGACGCGAGCTTTGCGCTGCGCATTATGCCGCCGCTGTTCTTCGCCGTCGCCTTTATGCTCGCGATGGGCCTGCCGCTCTTTACGGCGCAAAGCCCCATTCCGGTCTTTGGTGACGCCATCACCATCATGTACAGCCTGGCGCTCGCCCGCTTCTTCTTCGCCCTTTGCGGCGTGGATTCGTCCAACGCCTACGCCGGTATCGGCGGCGTCCGCGAGCTGCTCATGAGCGTGCTCATCGAGCCGTCCATGCTGCTGGCGCTGTTTGCCGCCGCCCTGGTGTGCGGCTCCACCGACATCGCCACCATGGGCCAGCACATCATGACGGGTGCCATCGACGCGCCGGTCGCCGTGATTCTCGCCGGCATCGCCTTTGCGATCGCCTGCTACATGGAACTCGGCAAGCTGCCGTTTGATCAGGCCGAGGCCGAGCAAGAGCTTCAGGAAGGTCCGCTCGCCGAGCTTTCCGGCCCGTCGCTTGCGATGGCCAAGCTCGCCATGTCCATGAAACAGGTCCTGGTCGTCGCCTGGTTCTGCGCGATCTTCGTCCCCTGGGGCGAGCCCGCGACCGTGGGCGCCGCCGCCGTTCTGGGTGCAGTCATCTTCCTGGTGAAGTGCCTGATCGACTTTGTCGTATGCGGCGTGATCGAGAACTCCTGCTCGCGCTCGCGTTTTAAGGTGCTTGGCAATCAGACCTGGGCCGTCGTGGGCATCGCCGTCCTGGCGTTTGTCTTCGTGGTCGTCGGCGTGTAGGAGAAGGGAGAAACAATGTCATTTGCAGTCAGTCTGTCCCTTCTCGGCTTGGTCGCTATTGCGGCCCCGATGGTGGCCTCGGTGCTCGTCGCCCTGTTCCCCCGTCCGTACGCCAAGTGGTTCAGCGTTTTGGGTGCCGCCGTCTCGACGGTCTGCACCATCGCCCTCGCCGCGAATTTCGCTGGCGCCGGCATGCCCGACACGCAGGTCCCCCTGATCTCGTTTGGGCAGACCCTCGTCATGGGATTCACCTTCGATCGCATGAGCACGCTGCTCGCGCCCGCCTTTGTGGGTATCGGCCTGCTTGTCGTGATCTATTCGATTCCCTATATGAGCGAGAATAACCGTGAGCATCCCGACGCGCCGCGTCGTCGCTTCTACGCGTACCTCGCGACCTTCATCGGCGCCATGGCCGGCCTCGTGTACAGCTCGACCCTTTTGGGCCAGCTCGTGTTCTTTGAGATCACGGGTGCGTGCTCTTGGGGCCTCATTAGCTACTACATGACGCCTACGGCCAAGAAGGCCGGCATGAAGGCCCTGATCATTACGCATATCGGCGCGCTCGGCCTGTATCTGGGCGCCGCCATCGTGTTTGCCCACACCGGCACCTTCGCCATCACCGCGATCGCCGGCCTCGACGCCAAGCTCAAGGCCATCGTCCTTCTGCTGGTGCTCTTTGCCGCTTGGGCCAAGTCCGCGCAGGTCCCCATGTACATGTGGCTGCCTTCGGCCATGGAGGCCCCGACGCCTGTTTCGGCCTACCTGCATGGCGCCTCGATGGTCAAGGTCGGCGTGTGCGTGTTCGCGCGCGCACTCGTCTCTGCCGGCGAGATTCCCGAGATCGTGGGCTGGGTCGCCATTATCGACGCCATGGTCACCATGCTCTTTGGTTTCCTTATGTACCTGCCGCAAAAGGACATGAAGCGCCTGCTGGCCTTCTCCACGATCGCCCAGCTCTCCTATGTGTTCTTTGGTCTGGGCCTTTCGGTCTTTGGCAGCCAGCTGGCCTTTGACGGTGCCGTGTGCCACATCTTTAACCACGCTTTCGCCAAGACGCTGTTCTTCCTGATCGCCGGTTCGTTCTCCTTTACGCTCGGCACGCGTATGCTGCCCAAGCTTCGCGGCATCGTAAAGAAGTACCCGATCTCGGGCGTGGGCTTTGGTGTCGCGGCGCTCGCCATTGCCGGCGTGCCGCCCATGAACACGTTCTTCTCGAAGTTCCAGATCATCGCCGGTGGCTTCTCTGTGGGTGCCGGCAACGTCGCGATCCTGGTGCTCGTGTGCATCATGGTCGCCGAGACCGTCGCCACCTTTGCCTGGTTCCTCAAGTGGATGGGCTATTGCCTGCCCGGCGAGCCGAGCGAAGAGGTCGCTGCGGGTGCCCCGCTTCCCCGCGCGATGGCGTTTGTGTTCATCGTGCTCATCATCATGGTCATCGTCAGCGGCCCGCTTTCGGCCAGCTGGATCGGTTAGGAGGTAGAACGACATGGGTTATTCGATCGTCAACATCCTTGGCGGCCTTCTGATCGTCACGTCCACCATGGTGGTTGTCTCAAAGAACATCAAGCACGCCATCAGCTGGTATGCGGTGCAGTCGCTGGTGCTCGTGGGGCTGCTCGCTACGCTCGGTGTTACCACCGGTGCGCAGGAGCTGCTTATGTGGGCCGGATCCGCCTTTATCACCAAGGTCGTCCTGGTCCCATATATCCTCAACCGTGCGTATAAGAAGATGGGCGAGCCGAGCGACGCATCGCTCAAGGCCGGCCTTAAGCCCGCGTGGGCTATCTGCATCATTGCCGTCGAGGTCGCGATTTGCTTTGCCGTCGTGACGCAGATCAGCCTGCCCACGGCCGAGGTCGCAACGCCTGCGCTCGCTATTAGCTTCGCTCACTTCTTTGTGGGCCTCACCTGCATCATCTCGCAGCGCAACATCATGAAGCAGATCTTTGGATACTGCCTTATGGAAAACGGCAGCCATGTGACGCTTGCGCTTTTGGCCCCCACCGCTCCCGAGATCATCGAGATCGGTATCGCCACCGACGCCATCTTTGCCGTCATCATCATGTCCATTGTCGTGCGTCGCATTTGGGACGACTCCCACTCGCTCGATGCGCGCGACCTGTCCGAGCTGAGGGGGTAGTCCATGGAAACGTTGATTCTCGCCCTGCTCGCGACTCCTTTGGTGTTCTCGCTGGTCATGGCGTTTTTGCCCAAGAACACGTCCTATAACGTGTTTGCCGGTCTCAACCTGGTCTCCGTCGCAGCCGTCCTGGTGCTGTCGATTGTGACGGCCGGTGACGTCCTTATGAGCGGCGACACCGCGAGCGCTCTTGGCCTGTGGTTCCACCTCGATTCGCTGGGCGCCATCTTTGTGCTGCTCATCGGCTTTATCGGTTTTCTTACGGGGCTGTTCTCGCTGCCCTATGTAAAGGCCGATATCGAGGAGGGCTCCATGCCCGCCGAGCGCGCCAAGCAGTATTTTGCGCTGTTTAGCCTGTTTGTGTTTACTATGCTGCTCGCGTGCCTGTCCAACAACATGATCCTCACGTGGGCCGCCGTGGAGGCAACCACGCTTTCCACCGTGTTCCTCGTGGGTATCTACAAGAACAAGACGGCCCTCGAGGCTTCTTGGAAGTATGCGATGGTCTGCACCGCCGGCGTGGCCTTTGGCCTGTTCGGTACGCTGCTGATCTACGCCAATGCCGCCGACGTGATTCCCAACGCCCACGAGGCCGCGTTCCTGTCGTGCGTGCTGCCGTATGCCGACCAGTTCGACCCGACGCTCATGCGCCTCGCCTTTGCGTTTATCGTGATCGGCTTTGGCACCAAGGCCGGCCTGTTCCCCATGCACACTTGGCTGCCCGATGCTCACTCCCAGGCCCCGAGCCCTGTCTCGGCCCTGCTCTCTGGCGTGCTGCTTAAGTGCGCCATGCTCGTGATCATGCGCTTCTACGGCTTTACCATCCAGGCCGTGGGCGCCGAGTATCCGCAGCTTTTGCTGCTGATCGTCGGCACGCTGTCCATTTTGGTGGCGGCACTTTCGATGTTTCGCCAGGACGACCTCAAGCGCCGCTTTGCGTACTCGTCTGTGGAGAACGTGGGCGTTATCGCCCTGTGCCTGGGTATCGGTGGCCCGCTGGGTATCGCCGCGGCCCTGCTGCACTGCGTGTTCCACGGCTTTACCAAGACGCTTGCCTTCTGCGTGTCCGGCAACATCCAGCACGCCTTTGGCACGCGTAGCCTGGCTAAGATTCAGGGTGTCGTCGAGGTTGCCCCCGCAACCGCCGCGCTCGCCATCTTGGCACTGCTCGGTCTTGGTGCCTTCCCGCCCTTTGGCATGTTTATCTCCGAGTTCCTGACTTTTGTCGCCGGTGTTACCGCCGGTCCCATGTGGCTGGTCGTCGTGGTCGCCCTCGGTCTTACCGTGGCCATCTCCGCGCTCACCCGCATCGCACTCAAGTCGGTATTCGGCCATGCGCCCCAGGGCATGGGCAAGCATGAGGCCCCGGCGCTCATGCTTATCCCCGAAATCATCCTGGCCGTCATGATCTTGTGGTTTGGCATCGCCACCCCGCTGCCTCTCGTGCACGGTGTGGAGACCGCGACCGGCATCGTGCTCGAGCAGAGCACCGAGGAACTTCACGCGACGCCGATGTACCGCGCTGTGTTCGGTACCGAGACCGCTCAGAGCGAGGTGGAGTAACGAATGATTGAAACTGAGAACAAGGTGTATGCCCGTCGCTGCGAGAGCCATGTCGAGGCCCTGCGCCGCGCTGTTCCGGGCTGCATCGAGAAGGTCGAGTGGCAGTGCGAGGACCAGCTGACGATCACCGTCAAGCTGGACCGTCTGCCCGAGGCCGTCCACTACCTGTACTACGAGCGCTACGGCTGGATTCCCGTGATTGTCGGCAACGACGAGCGCTCCCTGTGCGGCCGTTACGCCGTGTACTACGTCATCTCCATGGAGGGGGAGGACCCCGGCTGGGTTACCGTGCGTGCCGAGGTCGACCCCGCCAAGATGACGTTCCCGTCCGTGACGCCGTTCGTCCCCGCCTGCGTGTGGGGCGAGCGCGAGCTGCGCGATATGTTCGGCCTGATTCCCGAGGGTCTGCCCGACCGCCGTCGCCTGGTGCTTCCCGACGATTGGCCCAGCGGGCTGTACCCGTTGCGCAAGGATTCGATGGATTACCGTTTCCGCCCCGCCCCCGCGAGCGACATGGAAAACTACGAATTCTTGGCCGACACCAAGGGCAAGGAGACCACGCTCGTCCCCATGGGACCGTTGCACATCACCTCCGACGAGCCCGGCCACTTCCGCCTGTTCGTTGAGGGCGAGACGATCGTCGATGCCGACTACCGTCTGTTCTACGTGCACCGCGGCATGGAGAAGGTCGCCGAGACGCGCCTGAACTATGACGCCGTGACGTTCCTCGCCGACCGTATCTGCGGCATCTGCGGCTGCGCCCACTCGGTGGCCTATGCCGAGGCCGTCGAGCGCGCCCAGGGCATTCATGTCCCGCCGCGCGCCCAGTACATCCGCGCCATCATGCTCGAGGTCGAGCGTCTGCACTCACACCTGCTCAATATTGGCCTCGCATCGCACTACACCGGCTTCGACTCCGGCTTCCAGCAGTTCTTCCGCGTCCGCGAGAAGTCCATGGACCTGGCCGAGAAGCTCTCCGGTCACCGCAAGACCTACGGCCTCAACGTGATCGGCGGCGTGCGTCGCGACATTTTGGCCGAGCAGAAGCTCTCCACGCTCACGACCATCCACCAGCTGCGCTCCGAGGTTCAGGAGCTCGTCGACGTCTTGCTCTCCACGCCCAACTTTATTGAGCGTACGAGTGGCATCGGCATCTTGGACCGCAAGATCGCACGCGACTTCTCGCCGGTCGGCCCGCTCATGCGTGGCTCGGGCTATGCCCGCGACGTGCGCTTCGACCATCCCTTCGACGGCTACGCCGATCCGGACGTTCAAAAGATGCACGCCGCCACGGCTGACACCTGCGATGCCTTCGGCCGTACCGCCGTTCGCATCCAGGAGGTCTATGATTCGATCGACATGATCGAGACCATGCTCGAGAACTGCCCGTCGGGCCCCATCCTCACCACGGATTGGGAGTACACCCCGCACAAGTACGCCATCGGCGCCACCGAGGCGCCGCGCGGCGAGGACGTGCACTGGGCTATGCTCGGCAACAACCAGAAGTGCTACCGCTGGCGCGCCAAGGCCGCCACGTACAGCAACTGGCCGGTCCTGCGCTACATGTTCCGCGGCAACACCGTGGGCGACGCGGCGCTGATCGTCGGCTCGCTCGACCCGTGCTACTCCTGCACCGACCGCGTGACGGTGACCGATGTCGCCGCCAAGCGCGACCACGTGCTCGACAAGGAGCAGTTCGAGAACGTCTGGCGCGACAAGTCGCCGCTTGCGGGCGAGGGCACCATGGCCGCTCCGCTCGATGAGGAGGCGCTCTAATATGCTGAAGCTTTGGAAGGTTAACGCCAAGGCCGGCGACGCGACGGTCAAGTACCCGTTTGCGCCGTTCCCCACCAACAAGGACATGCGCGGCAAGCCCGAGCACAACGCCGAGCTCTGCATCGCCTGCGGTGCCTGCGGCGTGGCGTGCCCGGCCGATGCCATTCGCATGGACACCGACCTTGCGGCCGATACCATCACCTGGTCGATCGACTACGGTCGCTGCATCTTTTGCGGCCGCTGCGAGGAAGCCTGCCCCATGGAGGCCATCAAGCTCACCGAGGAGTTTGAGCTGGCTGTCATGAGCAAGGACGACCTCACCAGCAAGAGCGTCTATACGCTCGAGCACTGCTCGCGTTGCGGCAAGCCGTTTGCCCCGCACAAGGAGATCGACTACGCCAAGCGCCTGCTGCAAAAGGCCGGCGGCATGGAGGCCGAGCAGGCCGCCCGTACCGTCGGTATGTGCCAGGAGTGCAAGCGCGAGCTCGACGCCCTGCGCGCCGCCTCGGCCGTAAAGACCGGCAACGCGCGCGGCATGGCTGCCAACGAGACGCTTGCGTCCGGTGAGCCCCAGGGCCCCGGCATGGAGTATCTGGGCGGCCATGGCGTGAACCCGGAGTATGTCGACCGCGAGCTCAACCCCGATGCGCCCGAGATTCCCGCTGGACCTGCACCGGTCGAGGGCATCATCATGGATTTTGATACGAAGGAGGAGTAACCATGGCCGAACCCACGCTTTTGCCCGAGCGGCTTCAGTACCGCCCGACCAAGATCGAGCTCGACGAGAGCATCGAGAAGGCCAAGGCGACCCTTCTTAAGAAGATCAAGCGCTCGGTGTACGTCTACCGTGTCGACTGCGGCGGCTGCAACGGTTGCGAGATCGAGATCTTCGGTTCCATCACGCCCGTCTTCGACGTCGAGCGCTTTGGCATCAAGGTCGTGCCCTCGCCCCGTCACGCCGACGTGCTGCTGTACACCGGCGCCGTGACGCGTGCCATGCGCATGCCGGCCCTGCGCGCCTTTGAGGCCGCACCCGATCCCAAGATCGTGGTGTCCTATGGCGCGTGCGGTTGCACCGGTGGTATCTTCTACGACAACTACTGCGTCTGGGGCGGCACGGACAAGATTCTGCCGGTCGATGTCTACATCCCCGGCTGCCCGCCCAGCCCCGCGCAGACCATCTACGGCTTTGCCATGGCGCTCGGTCTGCTGGACCAAAAGCTCCATGCCGAGACCACGGTGGAGGCCGCCGGCGAGCAGGCCGATATCCTGCACCCCGGCGTGCCGTACAAGCTGCGCGTTGCCATCGAGCGCGAGGCTCGCGCCATGAGCGGCTACCGTTACGGCCGCGACCTGGCCAACGAGTTTATGGATACGCTCGAGGGCGCGCCCAAGGGCGATATCCGCGGTGCCATGGCGCTGCTCATCGATAAGCAGGACGATCCTCGCCGCGTTGAGGTCTACTCGGCGCTGCAGGATCTGGTGCTGGCCGGAGGTCGCTAGATGGAGCTCACGGACCGCTCTGGTTACTTTGCGGGCCCCGGTATGCTCGGCGGCTCCTTTGGCGATGCCTTGCGCGCAAGCGACGAGGCCGCCGAGGGCGTCGCCGACCCCTGCCTGGGCCATGCGCCCGACCAAGTGGTCTTTTACGAGCTCACGCGTAAGTTTGTGGAGACCGAGGAAGACGTTCCCCAGGAGGCCTGCGACGTGCTGTACTACACGCTCGCCGTGGGCCACCACACCGGCGTGCTCGACTGCTTTGAGCCGCGCCTATCGGTGCCGGTGGATGTGTTCTATTCGCTCGTCGACGCGTTGCCGGAGGGGGAGGCCAAGACCAAGTTCGAGGCCATCCGCTCCTTTGGCGAGTGCCAGCTCGACAAGGCGGCGGTGCCGTCGCTGCTCGAGGCCTGCGATGCGCTGCTCGACGAGCGCGGTTTTCGCGGGTCGGCCAAGGCCGGCATCTCGGTGTTCGACGACGACTTTGGCCTGCATGCCCAGCAGGTCGCGTTTCTGATGAAGTTCCGCGATCTGGTTGAGCGCGTGCGCGATGTGTCGGGCGTGTATCTGACGGGGAGGTTACAGTAATGGGTCGCGTTGTGGATGGCCGCGTGAACGGTGCTCCGTTTGCGGGTATCGTGCTCACGGCGGGAAGCGTGCTGCGTGCCGACGATGCCGCCGGCCCCGTGCTCTCCAAAAAGATGGAAGACGCACCCATCGCCGGTTGGTACACCATCGACGGCGGCCAAACGCCCGAGGACGACATCATCGAGGTCAAGCGCGAGCGTCCGCCTCGCCTGGTCTTGGTCGATGCCGCCGACATGGCGCTGCCCGTCGGGTCCATCCGCTTGCTCGACAAGCGCGATGTGGCCCGCAAGTCGATGTTCACCACGCATTCGCTTCCTTTGTCGATTCTGATCGAAGAGATTGAGCAATCGTGCGAAGATATCGTCTTCATAGGGATTCAGCCGGGCGATACGGAGTTCTATAACCCCATGTCCCCGGAGGTCTTTGAGGCCGTCGACGCCGTGTACGACGCCGTGGCCGCCAACGACTTTTCCCACTTTGTCCGCTTGGGGCAAGAGCAATAGGTGCGCTTGTCCCTGCTGATTAGGAAAGAAGTGATTGACATGGCAGATTCCAAGGTGGAGTACCCTGCTCCCGATTGCCTGGCACCCGCCGCGATCGAGGCCAAGACCGAGGCCGCCGGCGTGACCAAGGCCAACCTGCCGGTCGCAAAGGCCTTTCTGTTGGCAATGTTCGCCGGTGCGTTTATTGCCTTCGGTGGCCTGTTCTTTACCGTGTTCTTGAGCGATAGCACGCTGGGCTGGGGCGCCCAGCGCGTCGTGGGCGGCCTGTGCTTTTGCCTGGGCCTGGTGCTGGTGCTGGTGTGTGGCGCCGAGTTGTTCACCGGCAACTCGCTTATGGTCTGCGCGCTCAAGAGCAAAAAGATCACCCTGGTCCAGATGCTCAAGGCTTGGGTCGTCGTATGGGTCGGTAACTTTGTCGGTGCCCTGTTCATCGTCTTTTTGGTGTACATGGCCGGCATTTACAAGCTCAACGGCGAGGCGGTCGCCAATTCCATGGTGAGCGTCGCCGCCGGCAAGGTGACGATCGACTGGGTGACGATCTTCTTCCGCGGCATCCTGTGCAACATCTTTGTGTGCCTGGCTGTGTGGATCGGTACCGCCGGCAAGACTGTAGTCGATAAGGTTGTGGGCATTCTGCTGCCCATCGCCGCCTTTGTGGCCTGCGGTTTTGAGCACTGTGTTGCCAACATGTACTTTTTGCCCATGGGTGCCGTGATGCACGCGTGCGGCTACGGTGCCGACGTCGCCGGTGCCGATGCGCTCAACGCCGCGGGCATTGCGTTTAACCTGTCCGCCGCCACGCTGGGCAACATCGTGGGCGGCGCGGTTCTGGTCGCGCTCGGCTACTGGTTTATCTACGCCAAGAAGTTCGAGGCGTAAGGTATTCGTCTGTTTGACGTTGGGCCTCCCGCGGGGCGTTGCCGTGCGGGAGGCTTTTTGGGTCTGGGGCTCGTCGCCGGGCTTTTGGCCTGTTGTGTTTGGCTGATGAAAGGGGTAATCGAGATGGCATCAGCTGTGAAGCGTGACGGTCGCGCCGTGGTGACCACATGCGGGGGATGCTATGCCGATTGCGCCTTTGCGGCACGCGTTGAGGATGGGCGTGTGGTGACTAAGTTGCCGGTGCCGGGGCATCCGTGCGCGGCGCGAGCCCTGTGTGCCCGCGGGCGGCATCGCCTGGCAATGCCGTTTGACGAGCGCGACCGCATTGTACACCCCATGCGCCGACGAGCTGATGGCTCGGGGTTCGATGCGATTTCGTGGGATGAGGCGTTCGCGCAGATCGCAGCGCGCCTTGGGGAGATTGTTGACGGGCATGGTCCCCGTGCGCTGGGCATGACGCTTGGCGTGCCCTCGTTCGACCGCTACTGGGCGTATCGTTTTATGCATGCGCTGGGCTCGCCCAACGTGTACGGTGCCGATGGCGCCTGCGAGGTAAGCCGTCTCACCGGTTGGGAGCACAGCCTGGGCTATAGTCCCGCTTCCGACCTGGCGCATACCGATTGCATCATGTACCTGGGGCGCTCCATTGTCGATTCGTCGACGATGGGGGCCGTTGATGCGCTCAACGATGCGCGCCGGCGTGGGGCGAAGATCATCGTGGTCGACCCGCGGCGCAGTGGCTCTGCGGCGCTTGCCGACCGCTGGTTGCGCGTGCGCCCGGGCTGCGACTTGGCGCTGCTGTTGGGTATTGTCCACGTGTTGATTGCCGAGGACCTGTACGATCACGAGTTCGTGACCCGTTATACCACGGGTTTTGACGAGCTGGCGCAGGCAGCCGCTGTTTGGATGCCCGAGTGGGCTGAGTCGATGTGCGATGTGCCGGCCGCAGAGATTATCGCGACGGCGCGCGATCTGGCTGCCGCCGCGCCTGCCGCTGTGGTGGATGCGGGCTTTCATGGCGGCATCGGTATCGCGTATGCCAATAGCACCCAGACCGCGCGCGCGATTTGTCTGATCGATGTGCTGCTGGGCTGCATCGGACACGCGGGCGGTGCCCTCAACCCGCCCACGCCGCTTGCGTTGGGCGATTTGGACCCTGCGCGTTTTGCGACGCCGTCGATGCCACGTGAGCCCAAGTTGGGGTCCGAGCGCTATCCACTGGTCGATCCGGTGCGCGGACTGTGCACGACCATCGGTCAGTCGATTCTTGCCGGCGATTTGCGTGGGCTCATCGTCTATGCCAGTAACCCCGGTGCGGGCTATGGCAATGCGCAGGCTTGGTTGGGTATTTTGCAACAGCTCGACTTGCTCGTGACCGTTGATATTCGCTGGTCCGAGACAGCGCGCGCTTCTGACTTCGTGCTGCCCGACGTGACGTATCTGGAGGCCGACCGTGGCGTTGGAACGGTGATAGGCACCAACGATGCGCGCGTGTTCTACCGCAACGCCGTGCTGCCTGTGCAGCATGACGACACACGCCCCGGTCGGGAGATTTTTGCCGGTCTGGCGCAGGCGTGTGGCGTGGGCGAGTATTTCCAGTTTACGTCTGACGATCTGGCGGCTGCCCAGGTGGCGCCTTTTGGGATCGATCTGGACGAGCTCAAGGAGCGCGGCTGGGCCGATACGGGCGTGGCGCTGCCGTCGCGCACGGGTGAGCCGGTGATTCCGCTTGCCGGCGGCAAAATTGCGCTGGCAAGCGACGTATGGGAACGAGTCGGCATGGGTCGTGTGCCCAACTGGATTGCGCCCATGGTGGAGCCCGGCCCGGGGATGTTTCGCCTCATTAGTGGCAACCGTCCCTTTGAGTCGCACACCTCGCGCAGGCTTGCGGCTCAAGGTGCCGCCGAGGCTGGATCGGACCTGGATGCCGTGCAGATGAATGCCGATGCTGCTGCGCACATGGGCATCGCCGACGGCGAGATCGTCGAGCTCGTGAGCGATATGGGCCGCGACCGCGTGCGCGTGGAGACGACGCCGTATCTGCATCCGGCGTGCATCTTCACCTCGGCCGCCCCCGGTGGGCGTTCGTTTGGCGCCGATGCCGGCGGCGCTCAAGCCTTGGGCGTCGGCCCGCTCGACCATACACCGTTGCGTTGGGACCCGTTGACGGGCGCCGCGCTCACTCAGGAAAACGCCGTTCGCGTGGAAAAGATCGCGGCGCGCGAGGATAATAGCGATTGATTGACTCAGCCGATCGAATTGGCTGATAGTTTGACGTTCGAACGATTGATT
>DXLY01000011.1:0-2148 GCA_019414465.1 Collinsella sp. | reverse complement strand
TCACCTTTGGTTTAGAAAGGCCGCACATGAGCGATAGCCAGATCATGTCCGATGAGGTACGCGCCCGCCTTCGCGCTATTCCTTCCGTCAACGAGCTGCTTGCCGAGTGGCCGGTGGTGAAGGCGGCGGGGGAGACCTGCGACGCGGTGGTCCATGCTGCCGTGACGGCCGAGCTCGACGAGGAGCGCGCCGTCATTCGCGCCGGTGCCGCCCCGCGCTCTAAGCGCGACCTGGCCTCGGCCATTGAATTTCGTGCGCACCGCTCCGCGCTGCCGAGCCTGCGTCCCGCAGTTAACGCCACGGGTGTGGTTATCCATACCAACTTGGGCCGCGCCCCGCTCGCGGAGTCGGTCGCCAAGGCCGTGGCCGAGGTTGCGCGCGGGTACAGCACGCTCGAGTACAGTGTGGACACCTGTTCGCGCGGATCGCGCAAAGAGCATGCCGCGCAGCTCATCCGCTCGCTCACCGGTGCCGAGGACGCGCTCGTGGTCAACAACAACGCCGCCGCGGTACTGCTGGTGCTGGCGACCCATGCCGCAGGCAAGGAGGTCATCGTCAGCCGCGGCGAGCTTGTCGAGATCGGCGGCAGCTTCCGCATCCCCGATGTCATGGCGGCTTCGGGCGCCAAACTCGTCGAGGTCGGCGCCACCAACCGCACGCATTTGGACGACTATGAGCGCGCCATCACGCCCGATACGGCGATGATCCTCAAGGTCCATCCTTCCAACTATCGCATCGAGGGCTTTCACGAGGAGGTGGGCTCTCGGGAGCTTGCCGCTCTGGCCCACAAGCATGGCCTGCTGTTCTACGAGGACCAGGGGTCGGGCGCGCTGTTGCCCGACGACATCTTGGTGCGCGGCGGCGAAGAAACCACGCCGGCTTCGGTTTTGGCAGGGCTCGATCTGGTGTCGTGCTCGGGCGATAAACTGCTCGGTGCCGCACAAGCGGGCATTATCATGGGCCGTCGCAATCTGGTCCAGGCCTGTGGGTCACATCCGCTTATGCGCGCCCTGCGCCCGGGCAAGCTCGCGCTGACGGCGCTCGAGGCCACGCTGCGTATCTACATGGACGGCGCCGATGTTGCCCATCGCGATATTCCGGTGCTCAGCATGCTTACGCTGCCGCAGGCCCATTTGGAGCGACGTGCCCGCAAGCTGCGCGATCGTATGGTCGCCGGGCTCGATAAGGCTGGCTACCCGTGTGCCGTTCAGGTGGAGATCGTCGAGGAATCGTCGACCCCTGGTGGCGGCTCGCTGCCTACCGTGGAGCTGCCCACCATGTGCGTTGCCGTGCGCCTCGTCGATGAGCGTCTTTCCGTTGACGCACTCAAGCGCTCGCTCGTCCAAGATTTCGACACGCCGGTCGTCACGCGCGCCTCGCACGATCGCGTCCTGTTTGACGTGCGCACACTCGTGGGTGACCGCGATATCGAGACGGCGGCATCGACGCTCGTCGCGTGCGTTAAGAAGGCGATTGCTCGATGAGTGAGGTTCAGGCGCTGGTGGAGTGTCCCGTTATCGTTGGCACGGCGGGCCACGTTGACCACGGCAAGTCGGCATTGATCGAGGCGCTGACCGGCAAGAATCCCGACCGTCTGGAGGTTGAGCGCCGTCGCGGTATGACCGTGGAGCTGGGCTTTGGCGAACTGGCACTGCCGAGTGGCAAGATCGTCGGCCTGGTCGACGTGCCGGGCCACGCGCATTACTTGCGCGCCATGGTGCAGGGCGCCACGGGCATCGACGTGGCGGTGCTGGTGGTTTCGGCTGTCGAGGGCGTGATGCCGCAGACCCGCGAGCACGTGCATGTGCTGGAGCTGCTGGGCGTTACGCATATGGTGGTCGCGCTGACGATGTGCGACCTGGCCGACGCCGAGATGACCGAGCTTGCCGAGCTCGATGTCGATGACTTTTTGTCGGGTACCGTGTTTGCGGGCGCGCCGATGGTCCCCGTGTCGTCCAAGACCGGCGAGGGGATTGACGCGCTGCTGGCCGCGCTTGACGATCGGGTCGGTGCCTGCTGGGATTCCTGCCGCGACCGTGCCGAGCGCACCGATGCTGCGCCGCGCTTGCCGATTGACCGCTGCTTTACGATCAAGGGCGCCGGCACCGTCGTGACAGGGACACTGCACCTGTCTCTTATACACATCTC
>DXLY01000109.1:4497-6051 GCA_019414465.1 Collinsella sp. | reverse complement strand
GGTTGACCTGCCGGCAGCCGAGCTCGTCGAGTATGCCATTCGCCGCAACGAAGGCCGCATGGCCTCAAACGGCGCACTGGTGATCGAGACGGGGGAGCGTACCGGACGTTCGCCCAACGACCGCTTTATCGCTGACACGCCCGACGTGCACGACAAGATCGCCTGGGGCGCCGTCAATCGCCCACTGCCGCTCGAGAGCTACGAGGCCATCAAGGCCGGCATCGTCGACTATCTCAACGAACGCGATGTGTTCGTCACCCGCGGCATGGCCGGCGCCGACCGCAACCACACGCGTCGACTGCTCGTCGCCTGCGAGCTCGCCAGCCAGGCGCTCTTCATTAAGCAGATGCTCGCCCGCCCGCTCGCCCGCGAAATCGCGCGCACCGGCGAGCCGGACTTCTGCGTGCTCGCCGCGCCGGGCTACCAGTGCGATCCCGCCATCAAGGGCCTCAACTCCAGCGCTGCCGTGGTCATCAATTTTCAGGAGCGTGTGATTCTGGTCGCGGGTACCGGCTACTCCGGCGAGATCAAAAAGTCCATCTTCAGCGTCATGAATTACCTGCTGCCTGTCGAGGACGACGTGCTGCCCATGCATTGCTCGGCCAGCATGGATCCCGTCACGCACGAGACCGCGGTGTTCTTTGGCCTGTCGGGCACCGGCAAGACCACGCTTTCGGCCAACCCCACGCGCCTGCTGATCGGCGATGACGAGCACGGCTGGTCCGACATGGGCATCTTCAACATCGAGGGCGGCTGCTACGCCAAGTGCGAGGGCTTGGATGCGTTCCACGAGCCCGAGATCTTCAATGCCGTTCGCTTTGGCGCCATCTGCGAAAACGTGGTGCTCGACGAGGGCCGTAAGCCCAATTACGATGATATTTCGATCACGCACAACACGCGCGTGGCCTATCCCGTCGAGCATATCCCCAACGCGTGGACCAAGGGCATGGGCACCACCCCGAGCGTCGTGCTGTTTTTGACTTGCGATGCCTTTGGCGTGCTGCCGCCCATCTCGCGCCTGACGGCCGACGCCGCCATGTATCACTTTGTGACGGGCTTCACCGCCAAGATCCCCGGCACCGAGGTCGGCGTCACCGAGCCCACGCCCACGTTCTCCTCGCTGTTCGGAGAGCCGTTTATGCCGCTCGACCCTATGGTCTACGCCAAGATGCTCGGCGAGCGTATCGCCGACGGTCGCACCCGCGTCTATCTGGTCAACACCGGCTGGATTGGCGGCGGTTATGGCGTGGGCCATCGCATCGAGCTTGCCTACACGCGCGCCCTGGTGGCCCGCGCCCTCGACGGTACCATCGAGGACAGCGAGTTCGTGCACGACGATATCTTTAACGTCGACATTCCCACCACGTGCCACGGTGTGCCCGACGGCATCCTGGTGCCGCGCCAGTACTGGCAGAGCACCGCGCGCTACGACGAGGCAGCGCACAATCTGGCAGTGATGTTCGAGGAGAACTTCGAGAAGAAGTACTCGCACCTGCCCGAGTCCGTCAAAGCCGCCGGCCCGCACGCCCAGGTGTCCGTCGAGGCCCGTCATCG
>DXLY01000109.1:0-4487 GCA_019414465.1 Collinsella sp. | reverse complement strand
CCGCCACTAGCGTCGCCTCAGATCCAAAACCACCATAAGGGGACAGGCACCTTTGTGGTGGTTTTGCTCGCGCGGATGACTCAGGTTACAATACGCCTGACATATCGTCCCCTTCTCCGGATGGGGACAGCGTAAGCGCTCTTGTGGCGGCACCGTAGGACTTTGAAGGTGGCCGCTGTGGGGGCGCTTTTTGTTTAGACGCCCTCGCTCGGGCGTGCACGATGAAGGGAGAGCGTATGAAGGGCTTTGTTGCCGAGGAGTCATTTTGGGAGCTGTTTCCGCAGGCGGCGGTCGGCGTCGTGGTCGTAAAGGGCATGAAGCCCGCGGCTCAGATTCCCCAGGAGGACGTGGATGCGATCGCCGCGCTGCTCGACCGTGCCAATATCGATGCGGAGCGCCACCTGACAAGCGATACCATCAGCGATAACGCGCCGGTGAAGGCTTGGCGTGACGCGTACCGGCTGTTCAAGACTAAAAAGGGCGCCCGCTGCTCGATCGAGAACCTCCTCAAGCGCGTGCTCAAGGGCAAACCGGTGCGCCACATTACGCCCGCGGTGGACATCTACAACACGGTGTCGTTGACCTATGCGCTGCCCGTGGGAGGCGAGGATCTGCATGCGATTGAGGGAGACCTTCGCTTGAAGGTGACCGACGGTGGCGATGCGTTCTTGCCGCTTGGCGAGGAGGTGGACGATCCGACGCTGCCTGGTGAGCTTGCCTATATCGACGATGCAGGCGCCGTGTGCCGCTGCTGGAACTGGCGCGACGGCGTTCGAACGGCCCTGTCCGACGATTCAGCCGACGCATTTTTGGCGATTGAGTGCGTTGAGCCCGAGCGGATGGGGGATTGCCAGGCCGCGATCGATCGCTTAGCCGAGCTGCTCGAGCGGTATTTGGGAGCGACGGTTGTCGTTAAGACGCTTGTGACTCACGACAATCCCTGCGTGGAGCTGTAGCGGCGCCTAGAACCTATTGATGCCCCAAACCACCACAAAGGTGCCTGTCCCCTTTGTGGTGGTTTTTATGTTGATGGGTTAACAATTGGGTCGCGTGGAGGCGGCAGTCGCTGAGTACGGCTAAGATGTTTACCCGTTAGCATCATGCAAGCGAAAGGCGGTCGTCTCCCATGCATCAGAACGACGAGACACGTTTCGAGGATTTTGTCGGACTGATTAGCGGGCTGTACAAGGAGATTCAGCGTATCAAGACGTCCGAGGGCGCAAGGCTGGGCCTCAAGGGCTCCGACGTTATGTGCCTGTACTACCTGGAGCGCAGTAAGGACGGCATGACCGGCGCCGATCTGGCTCGCGTGGCCGGCGTGACGCGCGCTGCCGTTTCGCGCACGCTGGCGCACCTGGAGGAGGGCGGCTTTGTCGAGGTTGATGACTCGGGCGATGCTGCCGTCAAGTACCGCGCACCGGTTCGCCTGACCACGCTGGGTGGCGAGAGCATGAACGAGGCCGACCGTATCATCCACGACGTGCTCGACACCACCGGTAAGGCCATGGGCGTGGAGCAGCGCGAGCAGATGTATGCGTCGCTGCGTACGATTCTCAACACCCTGCGCGAGATCTAAGGCCGCCAAGGCATTTGCTTTCCATTAACAACTGCATAGTCCCGTTTGAGCGCGTATACCGTGCCGGGGCAATGCTGTCTAAATTCCCCGCGCGAGACCTGCGCAAGAAAGGATTTGTTATGTCCGTCCGCATTATTACCGATTCCGCAAGCGATATGTCGCCGGCGGAGCACCCCGCTCTGCGTGTTTTGCCGCTGTCCGTCACCTTTGGCACCGATGTGTATATGGATGGCGTCGACATCGATCATCAGCGATTTTACGAGATGCTCGTGGAGCGCGATGAGCTGCCCAAGACGGGCCAGGTCAACCCGTACGCGTTTTCGCAGGCGATTGCCGAGGCGCGTGAGGCCGGCGATGAGGCTGTGATTATTACCGTGGGCGCTAAGCTTTCGGGCACCAATCAGAGTGCTCGCACCGCACTTGCCGAGGCGCCGGGCGGCGACGTGTTCGTGGTAGACAGCAATAACGTAACCCTGGGCGAGCGTGTCCTGGTTGAGTATGCCCTGCGCTTGGTGGACGAGGGCTGTAGTGCGGCCCAGATCGCGGCGGCCGTCGAGGCCGTGCGCGACCGTGTGGTCGTCATCGGTCTGCTCGAGACGCTGGAGTACTTGGTGCGCGGCGGTCGCCTGTCTGCTGCGGCCGGCGCTGTGGGCACGTTGCTCAACGTGAAGCCCGTGGTGGCCGCCGAGGACGGCCTGATCGTGCAGCTGGGCAAGGCACGTGGCTCCAAGAACGGCCGTAACCTGCTCAACCAGAAGGTCGAAAAGGCGGGCGGCGTCGACTTCTCCATGCCGCTGGCGCTTGGTTATACGGGTCTTTCGGACGCGGTGCTCAAGAAGTATATCGAGGACAGCGCCGCGCTGTGGGCTGGACACACCGAGCGCGAGCTGCCCATCCACACCATTGGCGCCACCATCGGCACTCACGTGGGCCCTGGCGCCGTAGCCGTAGCCTTCTTCCGCCCCGCCAACTAACCGACCTGCCATATACCACCACAAAGGGGACAGGCACCTTTGTGGTGGTTTATGCTGGTTTCGGTTGTAAGGAGCATGCGATGGCATCTGAGGGCTTTTTTGAACGGGTGTACGAGGTAGTCGAGCAGATCCCTGAGGGGATGGTCGCCACGTATGGTCAGGTGGCGCTGCTTGCCGGTCGTCCACGAAGTGCGCGGTACGTGGGGTATGCGCTGCACAGCAATCCGCGCCCTGGTCAGATTCCCTGTCATCGTGTGGTGTTTGCCGATGGCCGTATTTGCGAGGGCTTTGCGTTTGGCGGCCCCGATGCCCAGCGTGAGCTCTTAATGGGGGAGGGCGTGACGTTTGCCGATCCCATGCACGTCGATTTGGGCGCCTGTCGCTGGCCTGCCGGACTCTAACAGCTCTGCCGTGGCCAAAACCACCACAAAGGTGCCTGCCCCCTTTGTGGTGGTTTTCCGTTGCAGGTTTACCCGAGCTAACTTATGGAGAAGGTATGGCGGTGCATATTGACGCCAGAAAGTAAACCACGGCGAACTATATTGGTTTCAGCAACGGAGCAGGTAATTGGCGATGAAAAAGCCTGCCCTGTTGAGTTTGATTCGCATTCCTCCCCTCTGTGCGATTCAACGGTGTACTTCGGGAACGGGCCCGCTGGCAACTTTCTGCCGGCGGGCCCGTTCCCGTTTGTCGGGGGAGTGCAATGGGTGGAGCCGAACCGGTCGGGCAACAAAAAAGGCGGACGCCGTAGCGCCCGCCTTATAGCAATCGAAAGCTCAAGCCAGCAGATTGGTCTAGTACACCATGCCCATGGCGTCCCGAACCTCGGCCAGGGTCTGCTCGGCGACCTCGTTGGCGCGACGGTTGCCCTCGTGCAGGACGTCCTTCACATAGTCCAGATCGTTCTCGTAGCGCTGGCGACGTTCGCGGATCGGTGCGAAGTACTCGTTGACAGCCTCGGTCACGTACTTCTTGAGCTGGCCGGAGCCGCCCATGCCAATCTCCTCGGCAATCTCGACCTCGGAACGGCCGGTGCAGATGGCGGCCGTCGAAAGCAGGCCGGACACACCGGGACGGTTCTCGGGATCGAACGTGATCATGCGCTCGGAGTCGGTCTGACTCTTCTTGATGCGCTTGGCCGTCTCCTCGGCGGTCATCGAAATGTTGATGGCGTTGCCGTAGCTCTTGCTCATCTTGCGGCCGTCCAGGCCGGGCAGCAGCGGGGTCTCGGACAGCAGCGCGTCGACCTCGGGGAATACCTTGCCGTAGCGGTTGTTAAAGCGGCGGGCGATGGTGCGGGTGAGCTCGATGTGCGGCAGCTGGTCGCGACCGACCGGCACCACGTTGCCCTTGCAGAACAGGATGTCGCAGGCCTGGTGCACCGGGTAGGTGAGCAGAAGGCCGGTAAGCTCATGGCCCGAGGCCTCCATCTCGGCCTTAACCGTGGGGTTGCGCGCCAGCTCGGCCTCGGACACCAGCGACAGGAACGGCAGCATGAGCTGGTTGGCGGCGGGCACGGCGGAGTGCGCGTAGATCATGGTCTTGTCGGGGTTGATACCGCAGGCAAGGTAGTCCATGACCATGTTGTACACGTTGTCCTGGATGTGCTCGGTGGTGTCGCGGTCGGTGATGACCTGGTAGTCGGCGATGAGCACGTTGGTCTTGGCGCCCATGTTCTGCAGCTCAACGCGGCCCTTGAGGGTGCCAAAGTAGTGGCCCAGGTGCAGACGGCCGGTGGGGCGGTCACCGGTAAGCATGGTGAACTTCTCGGGCGTCTTGGCCAGGCCCTCGCGAATGGCGTTGCTCTTTTGCAGCGCGACTTCGTAGCTGTTCTCGTTTGGCATGATTGCTCCTAACGTATGTTCATGGGTCAAGATGATAACGCGTTTATTGGAGGGGCGGGGCGTAAGCAGGCGAGGGGCGGAAGAGTGGCGGCT
>DXLY01000108.1 GCA_019414465.1 Collinsella sp. | reverse complement strand
CGCCATTATCGCCGGGGCGACACTCGGTCGTCGTAACGGCTTTATGGTCGGTGCGTTGGCGGCGCTGACCAGCAATTTCTTTTTTGGGCAGGGCATGTGGACGCCATGGCAGATGTATGCCTGGGGGCTCGTGGGATACGTTGGCGGTGCGCTGGCGCATGCCGGCGCTTTTGATCGCGCCGATGGCGCCGTGCGTATGCCGGCGCTGCTGACCTACGGCTTTGCTTCGGGTTTGCTGTACGGCGTTGTGATCAACGCCTACGACATTATCGGTTTTGTTCAACCGCTCACGTGGGCGGGTGCCATGGCGCGTCTTGCCACGGCAGTGCCGTTCGATATCACACACGGTCTCGCGACCTGCGTGTTCTTGGCCGCCTTGTACAAGCCTTGGTGCCGTCGCATTAACCGTGTCGTCGTGAAATACGGGCTGTAAGGCATTTCGCGTTCCCTCACGAACTTGCGGTGGAATAGTTCTCGTTTTTGGCTATTTGCTGCCCAAACAGGAACTATTCCACCGCAACTTATAGGGGGAGAGGGGTCACATGATCTGTTTTCCTCTGTCTCCCAGGAAATTACTTGGGGCTAGAGCTCTAGCGTGAGGGTGACGGGGCAGTGGTCGCTGCCGAAGATATCGCCACGGATACCGGTGTCGCGAACGTTGGCGGCGATTGCATCGCTTACCAGGAAGTAGTCGATGCGCCAGCCTGCGTTGTTCTTACGGGCATTAAAGCGGTAGCTCCACCAGCTGTAGACGCCCTCGACGTCGGGATTTGCCGCACGCCAGGTATCGGTAAGCCCGGCGTTGAGCAGCTCGGTAAACTTGCCGCGTTCCTCGTCCGAAAAGCCCGCGTTGCCGCGGTTGGACTTGGGGTTCTTAAGGTCGATTTCCTCGTGCGCTACGTTAAAGTCGCCGCAGGTCACCACGGGTTTACCGGTCTCGTGCTCAAGCGCGCTCAAAAAGCGGCGGTAGGCATCGTCCCATGCCATGCGCACATCGATACGCGCGAGCTCGTTTTGGGCGTTGGGCGTGTATACATCGACAAACCAAAACTTGGCGAATTCCAACGCGCAGACGCGGCCCTCGGTTGCGGCTTGGGCAACGAGCTCAGCAGCCTTGCCCTCGCCGGCGTAGGGCAGCAGCGCGTCGGCGTGCAGTACGCGTATCGGTTCCTGGCGGCTAAAGACTGCGGTTCCCGAATAGCCTTTGCGCTCGGCGTAGCTCCATGTTTGGTGATAGCCGGGCAGGTCGATATCGACCTGGCCCTCCTGCAGCTTGGTCTCCTGCAGCGCCAGGATATCGACGTCGAGTTCTTGCGCGATCTGGATAAAGCTCGGGTCCTTTTTGAGCACGGCGCGCAGGCCGTTGACGTTCCACGAGGCAAAGGTGTAAGTCTGAGGCATGGTGTCCTTTCGACGGGGTTGGCAGGCTTAAGATTAGCGCAATAGGGGCGGGGTGGGCTCCGCGCATGCTGACTCAAAGGACGTATGCCGGGATGTCGCCCGATGCTGCCCGACCAACAAGGACGGAGGACTCATATGACGCAGGCGATAACGGACCCCAAGCAGGCCTCCGCCGCACTGGCGGAGCTGTTCGGCACCCACAAGCGTGTGGTGTTCTTTGGCGGCGCCGGTGTTTCCACGGCGAGCGGCATCCCCGATTTCCGCAGCGTGGACGGCCTGTATCACCAGCAGTTTGCCTACCCGCCCGAGACTATGCTCTCGCATAGCTTTTACGAGGCACATCCGGCCGAGTTCTTCGACTTCTACCGCACCAAGATGATCGCGCTTGGCGCCAAGCCTAATCGCTGCCACGCTAAGCTGGCCGAGCTGGAGCGCGCCGGCAAGCTCAGCGCTGTGGTAACGCAAAACATCGACGGCTTGCATCAGATGGCCGGCTCGAAGCACGTATTTGAGCTACACGGTTCGGTCCACCGCAACATTTGCCAGTCGTGCGGCGCGGTCTATAGCGCCGAGTGGATTTGCTCGCGCGAGCACGAGGACGCCGCGGGCGTGCCCGTGTGTCCTGCGTGCGGTGGGCGCATCAAGCCCGATGTGGTGCTCTACGAGGAGCCGCTCGACGAGCACGTGCTGACTGGCGCCGTTACCGCCATCGCCGCGGCCGATGCCCTCATTGTGGGCGGGACCTCGCTCGTGGTGTATCCGGCGGCGGGCCTTACGCGTTACTTTACCGGCGATACGCTGGCCATTTGCAATCTTGCTCCCACCGATCAGGATGCAAATGCCGACCTGCTGATTTCTTGCGACATCGCGGCCGCGTTTGCGTTCTAGCCCGCGCGCGCGGATACAATAGAAAGACTGAGTGCAAAGCGACCCCGCCGCCAGCTCCCCAAGCTCGGCGGCGTGGGCATTTTAGGAGGATGTTCATGGCGAACGATAGCAAGACATGGCGGTGCGGAAAGTACGAGCTCAGCTTTGACCGTCCGCGCATCATGGGCGTCCTCAACGTGACGCCCGATTCGTTTAGCGACGGCGGGGAGCACTTCGACCCGGATGCCGCCATCGAGTACGGCCTGGCGATGCTCGACGCCGGCGCCGACATCATCGACGTGGGCGGTGAGTCCACGCGCCCCGGCTTTACCCCGGTCAACCCCGACGAGGAGGCTCGCCGCGTGCTACCCGTGGTGCGCGCGCTGGCCAAAGAGGGCGCCATCGTCTCGATCGACACGCGCCATGTGGCGGTTGCCAAGGCGGCCGTGCGCTGCGGCGCCTCGATCGTCAACGACGTGACGGGCTTCACCGACCCCAAGATGGTCGAGTTTGTCGCGGCGAGCACCTGCGGCGTTATCGTAATGCACGCCGGCGAGGTCGCTGCGCCCGCTCGTACGCACGCGACGGTGCAGCTCGATACCTCTGCCGCGGCGTTTGTTGCCGAGAAGGCGCGCGAGGCGGCTGCCGAGGCCGCGCGCGAGGCCGAGAAGCCTGCCCGCCGTCGCCGTGGCAAGCTGCTGGGCGAGCCCAAGATGGAGGCCAAGCTGCCGGGTGGCGTGGTGCAGCCCTCGCTGCCGTTTGGCGATCCGGAGTCCGCACCCGAGCCTACGGGCGAGCAGAAGCAGGAGGCGCCTGCCGCCGAAGAGGCCGCCCCTGTCACCGAGTCTGCCGCAACCCCTGAGCCCGCGCCGGAGCCCAGCGATCACCTGGCCGCCATGATGCGCCGCAGCGCCCGCCGCGAGGAGGCCTACGTTCCCACCTCGCAGCTCCGCCGCTTTACCCTGCCCGATTCGGCGCCCATCATGCGCCGCGTCATGGGCTTTCTGTCCGATCAGGCCCGCGCGCTCATCCACGCTGGCGTGTCGCGCGACCGCATCTGCATCGATCCAGGCCCGGGGTTTGGCAAGACGGCCAACGAGGACATCGTCATCCAGCGCGAGACCGCCAAGATGGCGTCGCTGGGCTATCCACTCATGTGCGCCGTGTCGCGCAAGCGCTTTGTGGGCGCTGTCTCGGGCGTGACCGAGGCCGCCGAGCGCGATGCCGCCACGTTTGGCGTGTGCCTGGGCGCCATCCAGGCCGGCGCCAACATCGTGCGCGTGCACGACGTCGCGGGCTTTGCACAGTTCCTGAACGGTTACTGGGCTGTTGCCAAGCCGCAGCCGCGTCGCGCGTTTGTGGCCGTGGGCTCCAACCTGGGACATCGTTGCGATAACATCCGCGCCGCGCGCGACATGATTGCCGAGATCCCGCTCACCTGCGTGTCCAACTGCTCTCGCATCTACGAGAGCGAACCGGCCTACGAGACGCGCCAGGACGCCTTCGCCAATGCCGTCATCGAGATCAAGACCGAGCTGGCGCCGTTGGTGCTGCTCGATGAGCTTATGGAGATCGAGGCCGAGCTGGGCCGCGACCGTTCCAAAAAGGCCAAGGTCAATGGCCCACGCACCATCGACCTGGACCTGCTGTGGATGGACGGCGAGACCCACGGCGGCAAAAAGCTGCGCCTGCCGCATCCGCTGATCGGCGAACGCGATTTTGTGCTGGTGCCGCTCGAGGACCTGATGCACGACCCGGCGCGGTTCTTCCGCTACAACGGCGTCGAGGTCAAGGAGCCCGAGGACCGCGTGGGCCATATCGTGGGCGAATTGGGGCGTATGTAGATGATCGAGATGAATGCTGTTGCCGCCGGCACCGAGCTCGACGCCGCGCGCGATGCGGGCCGCGAGGGTGCGTCCGCGGGCTGGTGCGCGTGGAGCGCGGGCGATGCTTCGCTGACGTTTTCGCTGGTCGTGCGTCCGGATGTGAATATGCACGCCTTCCACGGCCTGCCGTTTGTGGCCGCGATGGGCATGATGGATGCGCTTGTGGGCACAGTGTCGACGCCGGGCCTGGGCCTTGCCGGCAAGGTGGGTATCCGGTGGCCGAGCGATATCGTGTGCGGTGCGCCTGCGTTTGAGACGTCGCTCGCGCGTGTTGCCGTGAACGGCGGTGCCGGTGCCGCGGGCATGTTCGGTGCCGTGACGGTGGATATTGAGCGTTCGGCGTTGAGCGAGCTTGGTGTGGACGTGGCTGACGAAGCGCTGGTCGAGGCGCTGGCCGCCGCCGTGCTGGCCCGCGTGGACGCCTGGGCGGTTGTTGCCAACACGCCGCAAGGCGCCGCAGGGCCGTTGGCCCCCGTGTTGGGCGAGTACTTCGATATGGTGCCGCTGCTCGGTCGCCAAGTTGCGGCGGTGTCGCCCAACGGCTTGCCGCTTGCGGTCGGTGTGTTTGCGGGCCTGGACATCTGGGGTCGCGCGACCATCAAGACCGATGCCGGCGAGCAGGAGTTTCCGCCTGAGGCCGTACGGATTCGCGGACTGTAACGCGAGGCGCCCGCGCTCAAAGACAACGATGACAACGAAGCCCTCTTCGGCCTGTGCCGGGGAGGGCTTTGCGTGACTGCGGGGTAGCACCTCGGACCTATTCCTCAAAACTGAAAATTTTTCGATTTTGAGGAATAGGCTTGGCGAGCATTTGCGGGGACTGTGGCATCGGGCGTGCTTGACTTAAGCCCCTGCTCTATCCCAGCTCCTGCATGCGGCGGTAGATTTCGCAGATGCCTTTGATGGTGAGTTGGCCGTCGACTATGTCGAAGGCGTCGGTCGAATCGGCGACGATGCTGGCGAGGCCGCCCGTGGCGATAACGGTGGCATCCTCGCGCCCTAGCTCGCGCTTCATGCGCGCGACCAGGCCCTCGGCCATGGCGGCGGCGCCCGTCACGGCGCCCACCTTGATGCACTCCTCGGTATCGCGGCCGATGGCATGCTCGGGCGCCTCGAGCGGAACGCTGGCGAGCTTGGCGGCTCGGGCGGCGAGCGCGTCCATCGAAATGCGGATGCCCGGCGCAATCGCTCCACCAATGTAATAACCGTCCTCATCGATGACGTCGATATTGGTCGCGGTGCCAAAGTCCACCACGATTGCCGGCGCGCCGTAGAAGGTCTCGGCCGCAACGGCGTTAGCGACGCGATCGGCGCCTACGGCCTGGGGACGCGCCGCGCGCAACTTGGTCACCGCGGCCGTCTGCGGCCCGATAACGATGGCGTCCGCGGCAATGCGGTCGGCCACAGTGTGCCACTCGCGCGAGAGCTGCGGCACCACGCCGGCGAAGGCGATCGCGTCGACCGCGTCGAGCGAGAGGCCGTACATCTTAAAGAAGCCCATCAGGCGCACATGGATCTCGTCGGCGGTATAGGAGCGGTCGGTGGGCATGCGCCACGACTGCACCAGCTCGTCTCCGTCAAACAGCCCCATGGCCGTCTGCGTGTTTCCCATATCGATAGCGAGCAGCATGTCTACTCCCGGTGTTGGCATAAAAGGACGCGCACCATTGTATACGTGCCGTCGACGGCGCTCGGCTGCGATTCGTTTACGGTGATAGGGGCTGAGGGGTTTAAATATGAAGGAATTATGCTCTACGAGATTTTCCTTGCCGTTTACCGAACTCCCGCGTAATATTCTTTCTTGCGCACATGAGGCGCCCAGACATTGCGGGGTGGAGCAGTCTGGTAGCTCGCCGGGCTCATAACCCGGAGGTCGTAGGTTCAAATCCTGCCCCCGCGACCAAGAA
>DXLY01000107.1 GCA_019414465.1 Collinsella sp. | reverse complement strand
TATCGTCAAGGGCGAGAGCAACAGCGGACTGCTGGTCCGTCTGGCGCATTGCTGTAATCCGGTGACGGGCGACGATATCGTCGGCTTCATCACGCGCGGTCGTGGCGTTTCGGTGCATCGCGCCAACTGCCCCAACGTCAAGGGTCTTATGGAGCATCCCGAGCGCATGATCGAAGTGGAGTGGGACGGCGCTGCCGACACCCTCTTCCAGGTCGAGATCGTGGTCGAGTGCCTGGACCGCATGGGCCTGCTCAAGGATGTCACCATTGCCATTGGCGATGCGGGCGGCAATATCCTTTCTGCCGCCACGTCGACCAACCGCGAGGGTATTGCAACCCTACGCTTTATGGTCGAGATCTCGGACGCGAGTGGGCTGGATCCGCTGCTAGCCTCCATCAGCAGCGTTGACTCGGTCTACGACGCGCGCCGCCTGATGCCCGGCGAGGGTGGAGCCCAGCTTAAGCGCCGCGTTTAGTCGCGACGAACGTGCCACATTATCGATATTCGCTACACTCGAGGCATCGTTTGATGCCTCGAGTTCTATAGAGAGGAGAGGGACATGAGTGGTGTGTCCTTGGATGTAACTCCCAAGGGATCGGTCGAGATCGAGACGCTCGTAAACGGTCCCATTCAGACCAATAGCTATGCTGTTATTTCGGACAATGAGTGTGTGATTATCGACCCCGCATGGGAAGGCGAGCGCTTGGTAGAGCATATTCGAGCCAAGCATCCCGGCGTACGCATGCTTGGCGCCGTATGCACTCATGGCCATGCCGATCATGTTGGTGGTGTTGCCGGCGTGCGAACCACCGTTGGCGAGGGCTGTCAGTATGAGCTGTGTGCTAAGGATGTGGCGGTGCCGCATGCGAACATCGAGGAACAGCGAGCTATGTGGGGCATTGAGACGCCCGACCCTGGGGAGCCGACGCGCCTGCTCGCCCAGGGCGATGCTCTCGAGGTGGGCGATATCTGCCTGCAGGTGATCGAGACACCAGGGCATACGCCGGGCGGGATCGTCTTGTTTGCTGCCACCGAGCAGGGGAACATCGCCTTTGTGGGCGACACCCTGTTTCCGGGTGGGCACGGCCGCACCGATCTTTCCGGCGGAGACGAGGCGGCGATTCTGCGCTCGCTCTCCAAGCTCGCCCGGCTTCTTCCGCCCGACACCGTTTGCTTAACCGGCCATGGCGATTCGACCACCATGGCACGCGAGCTCATGCAGAACACTTTCATGCAGGTGTAGCTTTATAGTCAGCTTCTAAAGCACGAGAAGCGTCTAAACGTCAAGCTATTTTTCCCCAACGGGTCGATTCCGTAGGGCAAACGGTCAAAAAAAGTCTGTTTGGACGATATTCGTGAACAAACGAACGTTTATGCTCGGGTACGCCGTGGTAAAATCTCAGGCGTTATCGGAGCAACCTTACAGGAGGTTTCTTTTATGCTCGTCAACGCAGCAGACATGCTCAAGAAGGCCGAGGCCGGCAAGTACGCTCTCGGTGCCTTCAACACCAACAACCTCGAGTGGACCCTGGCTATTCTCCAGGCCGCCGAGGAGGCCAAGTCTCCGCTGATCCTTCAGTGCACCGCTGGTGCCGCTAAGTGGATGGGCGGTTTCAAGGTCTGCGCCGACATGGTCAAGGCTGCCGTCGAGGCCACGGGCGTTACCGTTCCCGTCGCCCTTCACCTCGATCACGGTTCTTACGAGGACTGCTTCAAGTGCATCGAGGCCGGCTTCACGTCCATCATGTATGACGGCTCTCACGAGGAGACCTTCCAGCTTAACCTCGACCGCACCAAGGAGCTCGTTGAGCTTGCCCACTCCAAGGGCATGTCCATCGAGGCCGAGGTCGGCGGCATCGGCGGCACCGAGGACGGCGTGACCTCCAACGGCGAGCTCGCTGACCCCGCTGAGTGCAAGCAGATTGCTGACCTGGGCGTCGACTTCCTCGCCTGCGGCATCGGCAACATCCACGGCGTGTATCCCGCCGACTGGGCTGGCCTTTCCTTCGAGCGCCTGGGCGAGATCAAGGCTCAGACCGGCGACCTGCCCCTCGTCCTGCACGGTGGCACCGGCATCCCCGAGGATCAGATCAAGAAGGCCATCTCCCTGGGTATCTCCAAGATCAACGTCAACACCGACCTGCAGCTCGTCTTCGCCAAGGGCGTCCGCGAGTACATCGAGGCTGGCAAGGATCAGCAGGGCAAGGGCTTTGATCCCCGCAAGCTCCTCAAGCCTGGTCGCGACAACATCGTTGCCCGCACCAAGGAGCTCATGGAGGAGTTTGGCTCCGTCAACAAGGCGTAAGCGTCGCTAAACTTCCCGTCGGAAGCCCCGTCCCCCTACACTGTTTCCTTTGCGCTCACCTGGCTTCGCCAGAAGTCGCGCCAAGGAAACAGTTCCGGGGGACGGGGCTTCCTTCGTTTAACGCCGCAGGGTTACGAGTCTGAATTAAGATGGCTACTGGCTTTGCCAGAAGTCGCGCGACGGAATCAGCTCCGGGGAAACGGGGCCTCCTTTGTTAACTCGCTACAGGGTTACTGGGCTGAATTCATTTTTTATAGGTACCGTTTATCGGTGTTGAGGGTTCCTTTATTGGGGCTTTCTTTTTATCTCGCTACAATGGACTTCAAGAGTTCTAATGACTTGGAGTTTGGTATGGCTGTTATTAATGTGCTGCCTTCGGATGGGAAGGTTATTGACGAGGGTCCTGTTGGTTGCTCTGTTGATGTTTGCAATGATGACTTCCGTTTTCTAGATGTTGGCTTGCCACCCGAGATTCTGCGTTTAAAGGACGCGGGGTATCTTTCGCAGGCTATTGAGGCTTGCGACCGCCTACTTGCCCAAGATCCCGATCCCTCGCTTGCTGCCTGCGTTCGTGCCGAGCGGTATCGCATGCTTGAGACGCCGCTTCATTTTTCGGTGTCGCGCGATCGAGCTATTGCGATGATTCGCGAGGAGTGGCCTGAGTTTACCGAGGAGCAGTTTGACGATCTGATTGACCGTAAGCGTATTGACTGGCGCTTTATCGATGGCGAGCTGTTCGTTCTCGACAACTTCCTCGATTCGCTTCGCGTATATCCCAAAGAGGTTCCCGGCATGCGGCCCGATCCTACGGACGGAATTGCACTGCGCAACGAGATGCTCAAGGAGATGGAGTCGCAAAATGGATTGGCTCGCGTCATTACGCTTAAAGCGTCCGTGTCTGTCCCCGGCGCTCTGGAGGGGGAGACCGTTTGCGCTTGGCTTCCCGTCGCGGCTGCCTGCCGTCAGCAGTTTCGGGTCGAGATTCTCGACATGACGCCGGAGGGTGCTGTTGCTCCCGCGAATGCTTCGGCGCGTACCGTCTCGTGGTCTTCTTCGAGCGAGCGCTCATTCTCGGTGACTTATCGTTATCACATCGATGCTGCTTATTGTGATGTCTACGGTGGCACACTTCCGGTTCATCCGCGTATGGACGCGCCTCTGCCCGAGGATATTTCCGAGGACCGTCCGCACATTGCATTTACGCCGTATCTGCAGCAGCTGACGGCCAGCGTTGTTGGCGGACTCGAGGATCCGCTCGATCGCGCTCGGGCTATCTATGATTACTTGACACAGCATATCGACTATCGCTATCAGCCACCGTACCTGCTTTTGGGATCTATTGCCGATGACTGTGCACACTCGCTCCGCGGCGATTGCGGCGTTATGGCGCTCACGTTTATCACCATGTGCCGCATCGCGGGCGTGCCTGCCCGTTGGCAGAGCGGCCTGTATGTTGCGCCCGATTCGGTGGGGCCGCACGATTGGGCTGAGTTCTATACGCCACAGACCGGTTGGCTTAACGCCGACGTATCGTTTGGCTCCTCGGCGCGCAGGATGGGGGAGGAGTGGCGTCGTCGTCACTACTTTGGCAATCTCGACCCGTGGCGTATGGTGGCAAACTGTCGGTTCCAGGCGGGGTTTGAACCTGCCTATGACGGCATGCGCGAGGACCCCTACGATAACCAGATGGGCGAGGCCTCGGTTGACGGACGTGGATGTCGTAAGCGGGAGATGTTGCGCAAGGTTGAGCTTATCGAAATGCTCGAAGTACCATTTTCGGACTAATCAACAGAAAGCTGTGATAAACTAACTCACGCATTACGTGCCCGAGTGGCGGAATTGGCAGACGCAGTGGACTCAAAATCCACCGTTGGCAACAACGTGCGAGTTCGAGTCTCGCCTCGGGCACCATACATGCAAGTGGGCGTTCAAGGGGGTCAAGGCCCCCTTTTTCGTGCCGAACTCGCGTGAGCGCGCGGAGCGTTAAGTAAACAGGCCTGTGGCCTGTTTGTAGCGGAGCGTGGTGAGGGCGCCATGCGCCCGAAGCCCGGGGCTTCGCGAAGCGAAGGCCCTTCGAGTCTCGCCTCGGGCACCATACATGCACCTGCGCTTTGAGGGGGTTGTGGCCCCCTTTTTCGTGTACGTAATGTGATAATGCGCTGTACGTGTTATTATTCGCAAGGCGTTGTTCCCACAATGCCCTAAAGAGGAACCCGAGGGCTCCCACCTTTTGGCGCCAATGAGCAGCTGACTGGTCATACAACTTAGATTCCCTTCCTCAAATCGAGGAAGTCTATGTGTATGACCTGGTTGCTGAGAAGCGCCGGGTTATTTTTTTATGAATGGAGGTAGGGAAAATAGCTAAGTCTGATGACACCCGCATCAACGACGAGATTACTGCATCTTCGTGCCGTTTGATTGGCGTCGATGGCTCTCAGCTCGGCCTGTTCGCCATCCGCGATGCCCAGCGCGTCGCCGACGATCAGGGTCTCGACCTGGTCGAGATCGCTCCCAACGCGGAGCCGCCGGTCTGCAAGGTCATGGACTACGGTAAGTTCAAGTACCAGCAGGCCATGAAGGCCAAGGCTGCTCGTAAGAACCAGTCCAAGGTCGAGGTCAAGGAAATGAAGTTCCGACCCAAGATCGACGTTGGCGACTACGAGACCAAGAAGGGCCACGTTCTGCGTTTCCTCAAGAAGGGCGCACGCGTTAAGATCACCATCATGTTCCGCGGCCGTGAGATGGCTCACCCGGAGCAGGGCCTTAACGTTCTCGAGCGTCTCGCCGAGGATCTCAAGCCTTACGCTACGGTCGAGTCCAAGCCTAAGATGGAAGGCCGTAACATGCTTATGCTGCTCGCCCCGATTAAGGGCGCCTTCGATGAGGATAAAGCGGCAAGCGATACCAAGTAACTAGTGTTCTGTAACCGATTAAGGAGTATTTCATGCCTAAGATGAAGTCCCACAGCGGCACCAAGAAGCGTTTCCGCAAGACTGGTACCGGCAAGCTTATGCGCGCCAAGGCTTTCAAGAGCCACATCCTGAGCAAGAAGTCCACCAAGCGTAAGCGTGGCTTCCGTCAGGAGACCGAGATCGCCGCTGCCGACCGCAAGGTCATCAAGTCGCGTCTCGCCTAAGTTCGCGTTCCCGTTTTTCGTTTTACCGTCTAGGAGTTGATAGAACATGGCACGTATTAAGCGCGCTGTTGCCGCCAAGAAGAAGCGCCGTACCGTTATGCACCGTGCGAAGGGTTACTACGGTGCCGCTTCGCGTACTTACAAGCATGCTAAAGAGCAGGTCCAGCACTCCCTGCAGTATCAGTATCGTGATCGACGCAACAAGAAGCGCGAGATCCGTTCTCTTTGGATCACTCGTATCAACGCTGCTGCTCGCCTGAACGACATCTCTTACTCTCAGTTCATGCACGGCCTGAAGGTTGCCGGCATCGAGCTCGACCGCAAGGTCCTGGCTCAAATGGCTTACGAGGACATCGAGTCCTTCAACGAGCTGGCTACCATCGCCAAGAAGGCTCTCGAGGCCTAATAGATTCTCTTGAATCGCTAGGGGAGTGTCGCGTTGTGCGCGGCGCTCCCTCTTTTTATCTGAAGCGCGGTTTACATTGCTAAAAGCGCGGGTAGATAAACACTTACAGGTGACCGATCTCTATATATTCCTGAACCAAAGGGTCATCATCTGATACGTGCGGAAGATCCGCACCAGTCTTTCTATTACCTATAGAAAGCAATATGTTGTGTAGGACTTGTGAAGAGTGGAATTGACGTCCCACAGAGCTTCGCGGTCTGGCAATATATCTCCTTGCCGCGCGGCCCGGTGGAACCGGGAACCAGCGC
>DXLY01000106.1 GCA_019414465.1 Collinsella sp. | reverse complement strand
TCAAGAGCTATATTGGTGCGCTCTCGGCGTTTTGCGGTGCTATTTGCGCCGCGTGCGGCGCCGGCGCCGCGATTACCTGGCTGTGCGGTGGCACGCGCGAGCAGATTGGCGCGACGGTCTCGAACACGCTCGGTAACGTGGGCGGCATCGTGTGCGACGGCGCCAAAGCGAGCTGTGCCGCCAAGATCTCGGCTGCCGTCGATGCGGCGATTCTGGGCCATGATATGGCCATGCAGGGTCGCGGCTTCCGCGCCGGCGAGGGCCTGATCCAAGATACCGTTGAGCAGACGATCTCCAGCATGGGCTACGTAGGCCGCGTGGGCATGAAGGACACCGACATCGAGATCCTCAACATCATGATCGGTAAAACCCAGGTCTGCTAGATATTAAGTTGCGGTGAGATAGTTCCTAAAATTACCCGGGTGAGGGGCAAACAGGAACTATCTCACCGCAACTGCGCTAGATGTTCTGGCGCCTACGATAGTTCGTCGGCTATTTGGTGCTCGTAGAAGGCCTCGATTACGGCGTTAAAGTCGCGGGCGAAGTCTTCCATGGTTCCGCGCCAGGTGGCTCGGCTGGGCTTGCCTTGGCCCACAAAGGCGGTTTGGATGCCGCAATCGGGGGACGGGAAGTCGCGTTTGGGATCGTTGCCCACCATAAGGACCTCGTGTGGCTCGAGTCCCATCACCTGAAGCTGCTCTAGATAGTAGGTGGCATCGGGCTTGCAGCGGGTGGTGTTTCCCATGTGCGTGACGAGCTCAAAGGGGGCGTCGGCCAGGTCGCCCCAGCCCATGCGGCACTCGATGGCCCCTTGGGGAAAGCTGGGGTTGGTAAAGAGCGCGCAACGCAGCCCTGCGTCCTGTACGGCCTGGAGCGCGGCGTGTGCGCCCGGCATGGCGTGGGCGTTAATGACATCGTCGTTCTTGTACGGAAGAACTTCGCGGTCATAGTAGGTAAACGCCTCGTAGATGAGGGGATCGGAGAGGCGGATCCCGCATCGGCGCTCGACCTCTTCTTGGTAAAACTCAAGATTGGTGCGGTTGTCCGTGCCGCTGCGGCGATTGGCGTTGAGGTCGACTAGGATGGTGCCGAGGCGTGCCATCGTGCCACCGCGGCTGCGGCGCCCGATATCCGCGAGCATCGAAGAGACATCCTTAAAATAGCGAAGGATGAACGCGTTGAGGTTGATGCTGAGAAGCGTCTCGTCCATATCGAAAACGACTGCTTTGAGCACGCGGGCACCTTTCTCGAAAAATCGATCTAGAATCGTTGGCTCCGGATACTTTACCCCAAAGCCGAATGCCTAGCTGGTTATCGTCAAGTTGCGGAGACGTGTGTTCATAAGATTACGAAAAAGTCTCCACACGAGTAAAAAATCGCAGTTCACGCTTGAAATCGAACTCATTTCCCCGTAACCTATACGAACGTGATTGCATAAGCGTCACATTAGTATCTGTCGGCTCCCGAGTGTTCCTAAACGTTGTGTGCTTGTCGCACCCTTCTGTAGGTCCTAGCAATCGGGGCCCCGTAGTTCGAAAGGGGTCCACCTTTGAGTGAGATTCAGAACTCGTCCATTTTCTCTCTTGACGATGTCAACGAGGAGGAGATGAACAACCTCATCGACGGTACGATTACCGACTTTGATGAGGGCGATCTCGTTAACGGCACTGTCGTTAAGATCGAGCATGACGAGGTGCTCGTTGACATCGGATTCAAGTCCGAGGGCGTTATCCCGGTCCGCGAGCTGTCCATCCGCAAGGACGCTAACCCTGCAGACATCGTTGCACTCGGTGATCCCATCGAGGCTCTGGTTCTCCAGAAGGAGGACAAGGACGGTCGTCTGGTCCTGTCCAAGAAGCGTGCCGAGTACGAGCGTGCTTGGAACCGCATCGAGGAGAAGTTCAACTCCGGCGAGAACGTCGAGGGCGAGGTTATCGAGGTTGTCAAGGGCGGCCTGATCCTCGACATCGGCCTGCGTGGCTTCCTGCCTGCTTCCCTCGTCGACCTCCGTCGCGTCAAGGACCTCACCTCTTACATGGGCACCCGCATCGAGGCCCGCGTCATCGAGATGGACCGTAACCGCAACAACGTCGTCCTCTCCCGTCGCGTCGTGCTCGAGGAGTCCCGTAAGGCCGAGCGCTCCGAGATCCTGTCCAAGCTCAAGTCTGGTATGCGTCTCCAGGGCACCGTTTCCTCCATCGTCGACTTCGGCGCCTTCGTCGACCTCGGCGGTATCGACGGCCTCATCCACATCTCCGAGCTCTCCTGGAACCACGTCAACCATCCTTCCGAGGTTGTCAAGGTCGGCCAGGAGGTCGAGGTCGAGGTTCTCGACGTCGATCTCAACCGCGAGCGCATCTCCCTGGGTCTCAAGCAGACCACCGAGGATCCGTGGCGCGCACTGGTCAAGAAGTACCCCGTCGGCGCTATCGTCGAGGGCACTGTGACCAAGCTTGTCCCGTTTGGCGCTTTCGTCGACCTGGGCGAGGGCATCGAGGGCCTGGTGCACATCTCCGAGATGGCCAACAAGCACGTCGACCAGCCTTCTCAGGTCACCCACGTGGGCGACAAGGTTCAGGTCAAGGTCATGGAGATCGACCTCGACCGTCGTCGTATCTCTCTGTCCATGAAGTCCGCTGCTGAGACTCTGGGCGTCGAGATCGAGGTTACCCCGCTTCCTTCCGAGAAGAAGGACGAGGAGACCGACGCCGAGTAAATCGGTTTGACGATCACTTGTTTTAAGGGATCCGTCCGTAATGGACGGGTCCCTTTTTGCATTTGGTGCCGAGATACGCGATGCTGCCCATGCTGTACACAGGCTATTTGGTTGTCGGTGCATGAAAAAATGCCGACATCCCGCCTCGGGGAGGAGGCGGGAACGCACCGAGTAGACGGAGGGGTGCGGAGCGCGGTCGCGTCTCGACTGACGACGTTGCCCATCGACAACCCTATTGTACTGTATGGCGTGGTTCTTGGTTTATCGTGTCGAACGCTTGTGTTGTGCCATTGCCTGTGGTGACGGTGTGCTACACTCTTGCACTGCTGAGTGGGCCAGACGGTCGCGCGATGTGCTGCTTGCAGTACGCGTGAGGAAAGTCCGGGCTCCAGAGGGCGGGATGCCGGCTAACGGCCGGGCGGAGTGATCCGACGGAAAGCGCCGCAGAAAAGAAGACTCCCACCTGCGCCACAAGGCGTAAAGGGAAAAGCTGAAACGGTGGTGTAAGAGACCACCAGCGTCGTGGCAACACGGCGGCTTGGCAAGCCCCATCCGGAGCAAGCGCGAATAGGAACGCTATGGGCCGGCCCGGTCCGCGTTCGGGTAGCGTGCGTGGAGCTGCATGGTAACGTGCAGACAAGATAAATGACCGTTCACGACAGAACCCGGCTTACAAGCCCACTCGGCACTTTGTTGACGCTGCGAACCCGTCAGCGCGGCAATCTGCCTTTCAAGCCTTCGGGCATGACCATAAGGTCAATGCCCTCGTCTTTCAAGGCACCTTGCTCGCGCTGACGGGTTCTCGCTGTTGGTGACGGTATCATTGGCGTTTCCGTTCTTGTTGGCGAGGTCAACGGTGCTGTCTTTGCCGTATTATTGAGGCTGTTTGTTGCTGCGCTTTATTCTGTTGAGGGGCTTTGTTGGACAGCTATTTTACTCTGCAATCGAATATTGAGGCTACGGGCGAGTTCGTTGACCGCAAGAGCCGGTTTATTGCCCAGCTGGTCCATATTGAGTCCGAGGATGAGGCGAATGCCTTTATCGAGATGGTTCGCAAGCGTCATTACAACGCTCGACACAATGTTCCCGCGTGGATTTTAGTCGATGGACGCGAGCGCCAGAGCGATGATGGTGAGCCGAGCCGCACGAGCGGTATGCCGACGCTCGAGGTGTTGCGCGGCGCAGAGCTCAAAAATGTTTGCTGCGTGGTGACGCGCTATTTTGGTGGCACGCTGTTGGGGCCTGGTGGCTTGGTGCGCGCCTATACCGCTGCGACGCAGGCGGCGGTGGCCGCGGCTCAGGAGGCCGGGCAGATCGTTGAGATGACAAGCGTCGTGCCGGTTGACGTGCATGTGGCCTATCCGCAGTACGAACAGGTGCTTCGCTTGGCGCAGGATTCGGGTGCCAAGGTTTCGGATACCGATTACGCGGACGCCGTGACACTTCATTTGGTGTTTAAGGCGGGGGAGCAGGAGCCGTTTTGCGCTAAGATGCGCGAGCTTATGGCGGGGCGCGAGGAGATTGAGGTCGGCGCTCCCGAGTTTGCCGAGTTCTAACGGCGACGGCCGGCGTGCTTTTGGATGGATTCCAAGCGCGCCGGCCGTCGTTTTTCTGTTGCTGCCGTTTACTCGGCGAGCTGCTTTAGCACATCGCAGGCAATCTCGACGGCATCGTCGATGCAGCCGGGGCAGCTGCGGAGCGGACCCTTATCCGATCCGATGCCCTTGAGCGTGCCGCAGACGGTCGTTGTGTTCTTCTCGCCAAAACGCTTGGCGATTTCGCGCGACAGCTTGTAGGTCTGGCCCTTGGTCTTGGGGTTTTCCATGCCGTCGCTCATTACAAAGCCCATGATGGCCACGGCGCCCGAGATGGCGCCGCAGGTTTCGGTCATGCCGCCCATGCCGGCGCCAAAGCCCTCGGTGAGGGTAAAGGCGACCTGGGGGTCGAGCCCGACGGCGGGCGCGAGCGTGCAGGCGACGGCCTGGGCGCAGTTAAAGCCACGGGCGTGATATTCGGCAGCTTGAGCCTGACAGGCGGTGATGTCGAGCTGGGCCGTATCGATTTGCTTCATCGTTGTCTCCTTGGTCACGGTGTACCCGCCTATGGTACCCGTGACGGGGCATGTAATCATCGAGAGCTTCATGTATGCCTCGTTTTTATCTATCGAGCAAATGCCCAAGGCTTGAGATAAATACCCCTGATCAATTTGTCCCATAACCTACCTTGGGGATGGGTTGAGAGGGGTGCAGGGTAGCGGTATCGTGAACCGAATAAAACGTAACCCAGGCAAGGGAGCTAGATATGAGCGAGCAGACCATCGGTACTACATGTGTTCAGGGCGGCTATCACCCGGGAGATGCCGAGCCGCGCCAGGTGCCCATCTACCAGTCCACCACGTGGAAGTACGACACGTCGGAGCATATGGGCAAGCTGTTTGACCTGGAGGAGTCGGGCTACTTCTACAGCCGTTTGCAGAACCCCACGTGCGATCTGGTTGCCGCCAAGATCTGCGAGATGGAGGGAGGCACTGCCGCGATGCTCACGAGCTCGGGCATGGCTGCGAATTTCCTCGCGATCTTTAACGTGGCCGGTGCCGGCGATCATGTGGTCGCGAGTTCTGCCATTTACGGCGGTACGTATAACCTGCTCGCCCACACCATGGGCCGCATGGGCGTGACCTGCACGTTCGTCGCCCCCGACTGCACTGATGAGGAGCTCGAGGCAGCCTTTGAGCCCAATACCAAGCTCGTCTTTGGCGAGACGATCGCCAATCCCGCCCTCGCCGTGCTCGATATTGAGCGCTTTGCCAAGGCCGCGCACGACCACGGCGTGCCGCTGATGGTCGACAACACCTTCCCGACGCCCGTGATGTGCCGTCCCTTTGAGTGGGGCGCCGACATCGTTACGCACTCCACCACCAAGTACATGGATGGACATGCTGCCTACCTGGGCGGCGTGATCGTTGACCACGGCCAGTTTGACTGGATGGCCCATGCGGATAAGTTCCCGGGTCTCACCACGCCCGACGAGAGCTACCACGGCGTGACGTATGCCAAGAAGTTCGGTCGCGAGGGCGCCTTCATTACCAAGGCCACCGCGCAGCTCATGCGCGACCTCGGCCCCATGCAGAACCCGCAGGCGGCCTTCTTCCTGAACAGCTCGCTCGAGAGCCTGCATGTGCGCATGCCGCGTCATTGTGAGAACGGCCTGGCCGTTGCCAAGTTCCTGCAGAGTCATCCCAAGGTACGCTTCGTGAGCTATCCGGGCCTAGAGGGCGATAAGTACTATGACATCGCTCAGAAGTACATGCCCAACGGTACCTGCGGCGTTGTGAGCTTTGGCTTTAACGGTGGTCGCGCGGCGGCTGAGACCTTTATGAAGAGCCTTAAGCTCGCCCAGATCGCCACGCATGTGGCCGACGCCCGCACTTGCTGCCTGCATCCCGCTAACGCCACGCATCGCCAGATGAACGATGAGGAGCTCATCGCCTGTGGCATCTCCGCCGACATGGTGCGCCTGTCGTGCGGCCTCGAGGACACGGCCGACCTGATTGCCGACCTTGAGCAGGCTCTCGAGCAGTGCTAGGCTAGCGTTCGCATAAGGCGCCGATGCCGACAGAGGGC
>DXLY01000105.1:2081-6360 GCA_019414465.1 Collinsella sp. | reverse complement strand
GAGATAACCGAGCTCGCGCGCCACGCGGGTGTTCGTGAGCATGGAGCGACCGGTCACAACGACCTTACGGCCGCACTTGCGGGCGGCATCGCAGATCTGCTGCAGGCGATGGATGTGGCTCGAGAACGACGCGACGAACACGCGGCCCGGCGCGTTCTTGATGGCGTGCAGCAGGTTGGGGCCGACCTCGGCCTCGGACTTGGTAAAGCCAGGAACCGTGGCGTTGGTGGAGTCGGAAAGCAGCAGGTCGATGCCCTGCTTGGCAAAGCGGCTGATGGCGGCATAGTCGGGCGTGACGCCGTCGATGGGCGTCTGGTCGAGCTTAAAGTCGCCCGTGTGCATAACGGTGCCCTGGTTGGTGCGAATAAACACGCCCAAAGCACCCGGAATGGAGTGCGTCATGGAGAAGAAGTCGAGCGAGATGCCACCGAGATTGACGTGGCTGCCGCCCTTGACCTCACGGAACTTGGGCGCGCGAATGCGGAACTCGGAGAGCTTACCCTCGATAAAACCGAGCGTAAGCTTGCTCGAGAAGATGGGCACCTTGTTGTTGAGGTCCTGCAGCAGGTACGGAAGCGAACCGGTGTGGTCCTCGTGGCCGTGGGTGACGATGATGCCGCGGAGCTTCTCCTCGTTCTCCAGGACATAAGTGTAGTCGGGAAGCACCAGGTCGATACCGGGCTGGGAATCGTCGGGGAACATGAGACCGGCGTCGACGAGCACCATGTCGTCGCCGCACTCGAAGACCGTCATGTTCTTGCCGATGCCGTCAAGGCCGCCGAGCGGAATGATCTTCAAGGGAGATGATTTTTTAGCTGCCATAGGTTCGTGTGGTTTCCTTTCTTCGAAACGGGTCTGGAACAACCGACGGGGCGCTTCTGGCAAACCGACCGCCGGGAACGTACAAACATGCATCACAGAGTCGATGCAGTAACCACAGTATGATACCCATTTGCCCACCAACAGACCACCCATGCATCAAAGCCCCATCTGAACCGGTCTATCCCGCCGGTCTGGTCTCAGCGGGCCCGGCACGGGCTAAGTTTCCTGCTCTACAGTCCTGCGCAAGACGGAAAGCACATTAAGTGCTTTCCTTTGCGTGCGGAACTCGCGATAAACTTAGCCCGTGCCGGGCCCGCTGAGACCAGACCTGCCAAAATGGGACAGGTTTATTTTGGTTGGTTTTATCTGAGGATATGCCGGGTGTGCAGCTATCGACAATTCAGAAAAAAGGAAAGCTGAATTGACCATCTGACAAAATCGAAACCCGCACCAACCAGCCCTTTTGCTATTCCCGGCGGGGGCCGCGGGTAAAGTTTATCGCGAGTTCCGCACGAACAGGAGGCCACTTAATGTGGCCTCCGTCGTGAGCAGGACTGTAGAGCAGGAAACTTTATCCGCTGCCCCCGCCGGGAATAGCAAAAGGGCGACCCCTGTACGGAATCGCCCTTGTTGAGCTGCTTATGTCTAGCTGTTACTCGGCGTCGTGGTGACGGCGGGGCTTGCGGCCTCCGTTGTCGCCGGGACGGCGCGGACGGTCGCTGCGCTCGGAGCGCTCGCGACGCGGACGCTCACGGCGCTGGAAGTGCTCGCCGTCACCCTCGGAGGCACCCTCGGCGCGAGCCGGGGCCTCGGGCTTATCCAGACGATCGAGCGAGATCTTGCCGCGATCGTCGACCTCGATGACGACGACCTTGACCTCGTCGCCCACGTTGAGGACGTCCTCGACCTTCTCCACGCGGCCCTTGGCGACGCGGGAGATGTGCAGCAGGCCGTCCTTGCCAGGCAGCAGGTTGACGAAGGCGCCGAAGGGCTGGATGGAGACCACGCGACCGGTGTACTCCTCGCCCGGCTCGGGAACCTTGATGATGAGCTTGATGCGCTCGACGGCCTGGTCGACGGACTCGCCGGTGCCGCCGACAAAGACGGTGCCGTCCTCCTGGATGTCGACCGAAGCGCCGGTCTCGTCCTGGATACCGCGGATGACCTTGCCGCCGGAGCCAATGACGTCGCGAATCTTATCGGTAGGAACCTGGATGGAGACGATGCGCGGAGCGGTGCTGCGTGTGGTGTGGCGCGGCTCGGGAATCACATCGAGCATCTTCTGCAGGATGAAGGCGCGACCCTCCTTGGCCTGCTGCAGGGCGCGGGCCAGGATGTCGAAGGTTAGGCCGGTGGCCTTGTTATCCATCTGCAGGGCGGTGATGCCCTCGGTGGTGCCGGTGACCTTAAAGTCCATGTCGCCCAAGAAGTCCTCGAGACCCTGGATATCGGACAGGACCACGGTCTTTCCCTCCTCCTGGATCAGACCCATGGCGATACCGGAGACCGGGCGCTTAATGGGCACGCCGCCGTCCATAAGGGCGAGCGTGGAGCCGCAGGTCGAAGCCATCGAAGAGGAGCCGTTGGACTCCATGACCTCGGAGACGACGCGGATGGCGTAGGGGAACTCGTTCTCGTCGGGGAGCACCGGGAGCAGAGCGCGCTCGGCAAGGTTGCCGTGACCGATCTCGCGACGCTTGGGGCTGCCCATGCGGCCGGTCTCGCCGGTGCAGAACGGCGGGAAGTTATAGTGGTGCATATAGCGCTTGCCCTCGGTGGGCTCGATGGTATCCAGACGCTGGCCCTCGTTGAGCATGCCGAGCGACAGGACGGAGAGCACCTGGGTCTGGCCACGCTGGAACAGACCGGAGCCGTGAACGAGCGGCAGGTAGTTATCCTTCACCATGATGGGACGGATCTCGTCTGCAGCACGGCCATCGACGCGCTCGCCAGTCTCGACGACCATGGTGCGCATGGCCTTCTTCTCGAGCTTCTTGAGCGCCACGGGGATCTCGCGCCCCCAAGCGGCCTGCTCCTCCTCGGTAAACTCGGCGCGGATGGACTCCTTCAGAGCCTCGACCTTACCGATACGAGAGAGCTTGTCGGCGTCGCGAAGGGCAGCTGCCATCTCGTCGTAGTGGGCAAAGATGCGCTCCTGGACCTCCTCGACGGGCTGGTCGAGCGGGTACTCCTTCTTGACGATGGGGCCGTTGACCTGCTCCCACTCGGCGACGAACTCGTCCTGGGCCTGGCAGAAGGCAGCAAGGGCCTCCTGGCCAAACTTCATGGCGGCGAGCATGTCGTCCTCGGAGATCTCCTCGGCGCCGGCCTCGACCATCGAGGTGAAGTCGGCAGAGCCGCCCAGCTCCAGGTCCAGATCGGAGTTCTCGCGCTCCTCGTAGGTGGGGTTGACGATAAACTCGCCAGTCTCCACGTTACGGCCGATGCGCACGCAGGCAAGCGGGCCCTCGAAGGGCACGCCACCGAGCGTCATGGCCAGGGAAGCACCCATGACGTTGATGACGTCGAAGGGGTTGACCTGGTCGGCGACGAGCGAGGTGGCGACGATGTGCACCTCGTTGCGGAAGCCGTCCGGGAAACTCGGGCGGATCGGACGGTCGATCATGCGCGCGGTGAGCGTGGCCTTCTCGCTGGGACGGCCCTCACGCTTGAGGTAACCACCCGGGATGCGGCCAGCGGCGTACATCTTCTCGTTGAAGTCGACGGTCAGCGGGAAGAAGTCGTAGTTCTTGCGCTCCTTGGAGACGACCACGGTGTCGAGCATCGTGGTGTCGCCCTGCTTGACCAGGCAGGCGCCGGTGGCCTGCTTGGCAAGCTCGCCCGACTCAAAGGTGTAGGTCTTGCCGTACAGCTCAAAGGTCTTGGATACGAGTGTCATTGTTCTCCTTTACCCCACAGGCCCCTTGCCTGCGGGCTTCTCATGTGACGCGGGCCCCCTGCCCCCGCCACGCTTCAGAGCGTGATTGTTCGCGCCCTTACACAAAAAGAGCGCCCCGCTGCGCAGGACGCTCTTAGCATGTACAAATCCTTACTGGATGTTGTCGCGGATGCCCAGAGCCTTGATGAGCTCACGGTACTCGACGATGTCGTTCTTCTTAATGTAGGAGAGAAGACGACGACGACGGCCGACGAGCATGAGCAGGCCACGACGGGTGTGGAAGTCCTTCTGGTGGGACTTCATGTGCTCGGTCAGCTCCTTGATGCGCTCGGACAGGATGGCGACCTGAACCTTGGGGTTGCCGGTGTCGACCGGGGTGTTACCGAACTGGGCAGTCAGCTCCGCCTTGCGCTCTTTGGAAACAGTCATTGTTTCACCTTTCGTTTCTTGTCGCCCTCGGGCGACGCTATTCGCCTCGGACTGGGAAGCCGCCGGTGGAGCGAGCATCCAAGATCGAGGTACCAACAGGTCGGTATGTTACCACAAGCAGCCCACGCC
>DXLY01000105.1:0-2071 GCA_019414465.1 Collinsella sp. | reverse complement strand
CATCATCACCGACCCAACATGAATTCCATCGCACGGAGGCGCTGATCGGTATGAGTTGCCGCCCAGACATGCGAAAGCCCCAACAAAAAAGCGGCAGTATGGGGATCAACCCTCTCGGCCATGAGCGCATCGAAGGTCATGGACATGAGGGCGCGCAGCCACGCGACCTCACCGGTCGACACCAGCTCGGCACCCGGAACGCTCGACGCACACGACCCGCACATGAGACCGCCCGCCTGGGGCGAAAAATACGACAGCATGGGGTCTCCGCACAGCACGCAGGCCGAAAAATCGGGTCGGTAGCCAACGTGCGACAGCAGCTTAAACACATATGCCGCCACAAGTAGATCCATGTGCGCCGTGTCGAGCCCGCTGCCCACCAGGGCAAGCGCTCGCTGCGTGATGGCAAAGGTAAACGGGTCCTCGGCGTCCTCAAACGAGCACACGCGCGCGACCTCGGCGATTGCGCTTGCGGCGCAAGTCGTCTCGTAATCGGGCGCTGCGCCGAGCGGCGCCTCCATAAGCTCGGCCTGGGAAACCACGTCGAGCGACCGTCCATGCGCGAGCAGCATATCGACGGTGCAGAACAGCTCGCAGCGCGCAGCCAGGCGCCCACCGGGTTTGCGGGCGCCCTTTGCCACGGCACGAACCTGCCGACCGCGCTCGTCAAGCATCGTCAGGATCAGGTCCGTCTCTTTAAGCTTCGTCTTATCGAGGACGAGCACCTTCGTGCGATATGTCCGGGAGCCTGCCATGCGCGCCGCGCGTCCTTAGTCCTCGGCGTTGTAGCCAAAGCGGCGAATCTGGGCCTCGTCGTCACGCCAGCCGGCCTTGACCTTCACGTCCAGCTCCAAAAAGACCTGCGTGCCAAAGATGCGCTCAAGATCGCGGCGAGCGTCGATACCGATATGTTTGATCATCTCGCCGCCCTTGCCGATGATGATGCCCTTTTGGCCCTCGCGCTCGACGTAAATGGTAGCGTGCACGCGCAGCACCTTCTTGGTCTGCTCGAGCGCATCGCAGATCACGCCAACGGAGTGCGGGATCTCATCACGGGTGCAGCGCAAGACCTTCTCGCGCACAAACTCGGCAACGAGCGTCTCATCGGAAGCGTCGGTACCCATGTCCTCGGGGAACCAACGCGGACCCTCGGGCAAAAAGTGCGCAACGGTCTCGATAAAGGCATCGACGTTGAAGTTCTTGACCGACGACGTCACGATCTCGTCGTCATATTCCATAAGCTCGTGGGCGGCCTTAAGCTGCTCCATGACCTGTGCGGGGTCGGCCTCATCGGCCTTGGTGAGCACCAGGACCTTCTTGGAACGGGCATTCTTGACGCGCTCGGCAACCCAGGCGTCTCCCCTGCCGATCGGCTTGGTGGCATCAATCAAAAACGCGACGACATCGACATCGTTCAGCTCGAACAGCGCGCTCTTGTTGAGCTCGGACCCCAGGCCGTCCTTGGGCTTGTGAATACCCGGGGTATCGACAAAGACCAGCTGGTAGCCGGGGCGATTGACGACGGCGCGCATGCGACGGCGGGTGGTCTGGGCCACCGGCGAGGTGATGGCAACCTTTTTGCCATAGCAGGCGTTGAGCAGCGTGGACTTACCGGCGTTGGGACGGCCGACCAGGGCCACGAAGCCGCTGCGAAAACCGGGTTCCACGTCGCCAAAACCCGCGAGGCTCTCATCCTCGTCGCACAGGGCGTCGAGCTCCTCGTCGCTCATGCCCTCAAACGGATCGAATTCCTCGACATCCTCGCAATCCTCGGTCGCTTCGGCATCCACCGCATCCAGGGACTCGTCGTCCAGAGTTTCATCGAAAGGCTGCATATTGTCGGACATGAAAATCCCTTTCTAAATAAAGTCGAGCGCGTGGGCAAATACCAGCAATCCCACAATCGCGGCGGTGATGGAAAGTACGTATACGGAGGCGGCGGCGATATCCTTCGCACGCTTTGCCAGCGGATGGAGCTCCTGGGTCGCCAGGTCGACGATCGCCTCCATGGCGGTGTTGCACAGCTCGCCGTAAATCACCAAGCCACAGCAGATGATAACCGTGGCCCACT
>DXLY01000104.1 GCA_019414465.1 Collinsella sp. | reverse complement strand
TAATTACCCGCCCCGCGGGGGCGTAGGATACAAGTCATAACCGTTCCGGGAGAAACATCCCCGGGGGAAAGGAACGCATGAATAAGATCTTCGACAACAAGCAGGAGTTTACCGAGCTCTATCGCGATGCCGTCATGAGCATTAGCGGCAAGAGCGTCGAGGCCGCCAGCGACCTCGACCGCTTTAACGCCCTGGCCAAGCTCGTGGCCGAGAAGGCACGCACCGTTGCCACCAAGAGTGACGCCCGTGTGACCGCCGAGGGCAAGAAGCGCGTGTACTACTTCTCGATTGAGTTTTTGATCGGCCGCCTGCTCGACAACTACCTGCTCAACTTTGGCGTGCGCGACATGGTCGCCGAGGCGCTCGACGACATGGGCTTTGATCTGTCCGTCATCGAGAACCAGGAGCCCGATCCGGCGCTGGGCAACGGTGGCCTGGGCCGTCTGGCCGCTTGCTTCTTGGATTCCATGGCAGCCGAGGGCATTGCCGGCTACGGCAACGGCATGCGCTACCGCTACGGCCTGTTTAAGCAGGAGATCGTCAACGGCAGCCAGGTCGAGGCCACCGACGAGTGGCTCACCCACGGCTACCCCTGGGAGGTCCGCCGTCAGGACAAGGCCGTGACCATCAAGTTTGGTGGCCATGTTGAGGGCTTTGAGGAGAACGGCCGCACGTTCTACCGCACGGTGGACACGCAGGACATCCTGGCCGTCCCTTATGACATCCCCGTGGTGGGCTATGCCGGCGAGACCGTCAACAAGCTGCGCGTCTGGGCTGCCGAGCCGGTCGAGGAGCACTTTGACCTGGAGGCCTTCAACCGCGGCGACTACGCCCTGGCCGACGCCGAGCGCGCCGAGGCCGAGGCCATCAGCGCTATCCTCTACCCCAACGACGCCGGCGAGCACGGTCGTCTGCTGCGCCTGAAGCAGGAGTACCTGTTCGTTTCGGCCGGCATCTACAGCCTGCTCGACACCTTTGAGAAGGAGCACGGCGAGAACTGGGAACTGCTGCCGCAGTTTGTGGCCATTCACACCAACGACACGCACCCCGCCATGTGCGGCCCCGAGCTCATGCGCATCCTCATTGACGAGAAGAAGCTCGAGTGGAATGACGCCTGGAACATCGTGACGCAGGTCGTGAGCTACACCAACCACACCATCCTGCCCGAGGCTCTGGAGAAGTGGCCCATCGGCACGTTCTCCAAGCTGCTCCCCCGCGTGTACCAGATCATCGACGAGATCAGCCGTCGTTGGCACGAGTCGTTCGACACCACGCAGGAGGGCTGGCAGGAGCGTCTGCGCCAGACCGCCATTCTGTGGGATGGCGAGATTCGCATGGCCAACCTGTCCGTGATCTGCAGCCACAGCGTCAACGGCGTGGCCAAGATCCACTCCGACATCATCAAGAACATCGTGCTCAAGGACTTCTATGCCCTGACGCCCGAGAAGTTCAACAACAAGACCAACGGCATCTCGCACCGTCGCTTCTTTGCCGAGGCCAACCCCACCTACGCCAAGCTCGTGACCGAGGCCATTGGCGACGGCTGGCTGAAGAACGCCTTTGAGCTGGAGAAACTCAAAGAGTTCCAGAACGATACCGGGTTCCTGAAGGCCGTGGGTGCCTCCAAGCGCGCCAACAAGGAGCGCCTTGCCGCCTACGTTAAGGCCGAGACTGGTCTGGTCATTGACCCCAACACCGTCTTCGATGTTCAGGTAAAGCGCTTCCACGCCTACAAGCGCCAGCTCATGAACATCATGAAGGTGATGGACATCTACAACCGTCGCATCGCCGATCCCAACTTCCACGTAACGCCGACGACCTTCATCTTTAGCGGCAAGGCTGCCTCGAGCTACACCTTTGCCAAGGAGACCATCCGCCTCATTAACTCCGTGGCCGACGTCATCAACAACGACCCGCGCGTCAACGAGGTCATGAAGGTCTGCTTTATCCCCAACTTCCGTGTGAGCAACGCCCAGCTCATCTACCCTGCCGCCGAGATCTCGGAGCAGATCTCCACTGCCGGCAAGGAGGCCTCGGGCACGTCCAACATGAAGCTCATGATGAACGGCGCCATTACGCTGGGCACCCTCGACGGCGCCAACATCGAGATCGCCGACCTGGCCGGCCGCGAGAACGAGGCCATCTTTGGCCTGACCGCCCCCGAGGTCGAGCAGCTCTGGGCATCGAACAGCTACTTTGCGTGGGATACCCTCAACAACGATCGCGAGCGTCTGGGTCGCGTGATGGACGAGCTCAAGGACAACACGTTTGCCGGTCTTTCGGGCAACTTCGAGAGCATCTACAACGAGCTCATGAACAACAACGACCCCGACCTGGTCATGGCAGACTTCCGCAGCTACGTGGATGCGTGGGAGAAGCTTACGGGCAGCTATGGCGACCAGGAGACCTGGAACCGCAAGGCCCTGCTCAACACCGCCTCGAGCGGCTGGTTCTCGAGCGACCGCACCATTCGCGAGTACCGCGACGAGATCTGGCACGCGTAAAGGCGCTCGAGCTCCCCTATGCCAGCACGGCATTACTCGACGGGCGTGACGTTGCGCCGCGCCCGTCGCAAATGGGTTTAGGAACATCGATGACAGAAGGAGAAATCGATGAGTAAGAAAGAATGCATCGCGATGCTCCTCGCAGGAGGACAGGGTAGCCGATTGGGGGCACTCACCCAAAAGATCGCTAAGCCGGCGGTTAGCTTTGGTGGCAAGTTCCGCATTATCGACTTTTCGCTCTCCAACTGCTCCAACTCGGGCATCGACACGGTGGGCGTTCTGACGCAGTATCGCCCCTACCTGCTGCATGCCTACGTGGGCTCCGGCGAGGCGTGGGATCTGGACAGCCGAGACGGCGGCGTGTCGATCCTGCCGCCGTACGAGACGCAGACCGGTGGCGCCTGGTATGCGGGCACGGCCGACGCCATTACGCAGAACCTCGACTATATCAAGGCCAACGACCCCAAGTACGTCCTGATTCTTTCGGGCGATCACCTGTATCGCATGGACTACCGCAAGATGCTCAAGACGCACATTGAGAATAACGCCGACCTCACGGTGAGCGTTATGCCCGTGCCGTGGGAGGAGGCCAGCCGATTTGGCATCCTGACCACCGACCCCGAGGACGGCCGCATCACCAAGTTCACCGAGAAGCCCGAGAAGCCCGATTCGAACCTCGCGTCCATGGGCATCTACATCTTCTCGGCCGACGTCCTAATCGAGGCGCTCGAGGAGGACGCTCTGGACCAGCGCTCGAGCCACGACTTTGGCAAGGACATCATCCCCAAGCTGCTCGGCGAGAACAAGCGCCTGTACAGCTACGAGTTCCACGGCTTTTGGAAGGACGTCGGCACCATCGCCAGCTTCCACGAGACCTCGATGGACCTGCTGGGCAACAACCCCGAGTTCGATCTGTATGACAAGCACTTCCCCATCATGTCCAACATCACCACGCGTCCGCCGCACTACATTGGTCCGGATGGTCGCCTGGACGACTGCCTGGTCTCCAACGGCTGCAAGATCTACGGCACCGCGCGCCACTCGATCCTTTCGACCGATGTCATCATCGAGGAGCGCGCTGTGGTCGAGGACTCCGTGCTGCTGCCGGGTGCGCACGTTAAGAGCGGTGCGCACATCTGCCGCGCTATTTTGGGCGAGAACTCCACGGTCGAAGAGGGCGTGAAGCTCGGCTCTGTCGATACCACCAAGGATACGGCCGTCGTTGGAAATGACGTCGTTATCGGGAAGGGGGAATGATCCGATGATCAATCGCAAGGCCATCGGTTATATCACCGCTAACTACTCTTCGACCTACGGCAGCGTGCTGCTCAAGGACCGCCCCATCGCGTCCGTTCCGTTTTTGGGCCGCTACCGCCTGATCGACTTCCCGCTGTCCAACATGATGAATGCCGGCATTAAGACCGTCGGCGTCGTCATGCCGGGCAACTACCGCTCGCTGATCGACCACGTGGGCTCGGGTAAGGACTGGGGCCTGGACCGCAAGAAGGGCGGCCTGTTCATGGTGCCCGGCAACGCGTATGGCACCACCAAGGGCGGCATGCGCTTCCTGCTGCGCGACATTATCTCCAACAAGACGCTGTTCCAGCGCTCGGACAAGCCCTATGTTGTGATGATGGGCACCAACATCATCTTTAACATGGACCTCAACACCATCATCGATGCGCACGAGAACTCCGGTGCACAGATGACCGTGGTGTACTGCAAGGCCACGCGCAACGTCGATGACGAGACCAAGCTCGACATTAACGAGAACGGCCGCCTGACGGGCGTGAGCGCCGGCGTCGTGTACGGCGACAACGCCTCTATGGACTGCTGCATCGTCAACCGTGAGACACTGCTCGAGATCATCGACCACTACCAGGCCGCCGACTATCTGGACCTGCTCGAGGCACTCCAGGGCGACTTTGGCAACATCGACGTGTGCAGCTACGAGTACAAGGGCGAGGTCGTGGGCGTGTTTAGCGAGAAGTCGCTGTATCGCCGCAGCATGGACCTGCTCGACCAGACCGTGGCCGACCATCTCTTCGATCCCGAGCGCCCGATCCTGACCAAGGCTCACGACGTGCCGCCTTCGCGCTATGCGACCGGCAGCCACGCGTGCAACTCGATCATCTCGGCTGGCTGCATCATCAAGGGCACCGTGCGCAACTCGATCCTGTCGCGCGGCGTCGTGGTCGAGGAAGGCGCCTCGGTGACCAACTCGATCATCAACCAGAGCTGCATCATCAAGAGCGGCGCCCGTGTTGAGAACGCCATCCTGGACAAGAACAACGTGGTCCCCACCAACACCGAGCTTCGCGGCACGCCCGAGAACATCCTGGTGCTGGGCAAGGCTCCGTTAACTTCCGATACCACCATCGTACGTTAACGTTGGCACCGCAACATCGCTCGTAACATGTAGAATAGCCGCCCGGTTAGCGCCAGGCGGCTATTCTCGAATTGCAACATGGGAGACAATATGGCTGATTCCAGCAAAAAGATGCAGATCGTGTTTGCCTCGGCCGAGTGCGCGCCGTTTGTGAAGACCGGTGGCCTGGGCGACGTAGCGGGCTCGCTGCCTGCGGCGCTTGTGCGCGCCGGCGCCGAAGTCATCGTGATGGTGCCCAAGTACGCCACCATCAAGGACGAGTACAAGGCGCAGATGGAGCACTTCTCCGACTTTTACGTGAGCCTGGGCTGGCGCAATGAGTACTGCGGGCTCGAGAAGCTCGAGCACGACGGCGTCACCTATATGTTCATCGACAACGAGCGCTACTTTGCGCGCGACTATCCGTATGGCTTCTTTGACGACGGCGAGCGTTTTGCGTTCTTCTCCAAGGCCATCACCGAGAGCCTGCAGCACCTGCCGGCCGGCTTTGAGTGCGACATCCTGCACTGCAACGACTGGCAGACGGCACTGGCGCCCGTGTTTTTGCGCGAGTTCTACCAGGGCCTGCCGCTGTATGACCGCGTCAAGACCGTGTTCTCGATCCACAACGTGGCGTTCCAGGGCCAGTTTAGCGATACCGTGATGGAGGACATCCTGGGTGTGGCGCACATTCCGGCCGCCGCTTCGCAGCTGCGTTGCGACGCCTGCAGCATCAACTACATGCTGGGCGCCCTACGTTATGCCGACGCCATCACTACGGTGAGCCCCACCTATGCCAACGAGATCCAGACGCCCGAGTTTGGCGAGGGTCTGGATGGCGTGCTGCGCGAGCGTTCGTACGCGCTGCAGGGCATTTTGAATGGCATCGACGTCGCGGGCTTTGACCCGGCGACCGACAAGCGCATTGCCGCAAACTACACGGTTGATGACCGTTCCGGCAAGGCCGTGTGCAAGGCCAAGCTTCAGGAAGAGCTGGGGCTCGAGGTTCGCGACGACCGCCCGCTCATGGTGATGGTTACGCGTCTGACACGCCAGAAGGGCATGGACCTGGTCATGTACGCGCTCGACCGCATCCTGGCCGGCGGTGTGCAGGTGGCGGTGCTGGGCACCGGCGACCGCGACTACGAGGACGGCCTGCGATATTTCCAGGACAAGTACCCCGGCACCATGGCCGCACGCATCGAGTTCGATCCGGCGCTGTCGCAGCGCATGTACGCCGCCGCCGACATGTTCCTGATGCCTTCGAAGTTTGAGCCCTGCGGCCTGTCGCAGATCATCGCCATGCGCTACGGTACCCTGCCCATCGTGCGCGAGACCGGCGGCCTGAAGGACACCGTGATCCCGTACAACGAGTTTACCGGCGAGGGCACGGGCTTCTCGTTTAGTAACTTTAACGGCGACGAGATGGGCGACGCCGTGTTCCGCGCGGCACGCCTGTTCTGGGACAACCGCGAGGCCTGGGATCAGCTGGTCACGCAGGCCATGAGCCAGGACTTTAGCTGGACGCGCTCGGCCGATAAGTATCTGGACCTGTACTTCTTTATGCATCCGGAGATTGAGAGGCCGGCGGCAGTTGTCGACGAGCCTAAAGCTGTTGCTGAGCCGGAGTCCAAGGCCGAGGAGAAGCCGGTTGAA
>DXLY01000103.1:6442-6782 GCA_019414465.1 Collinsella sp. | reverse complement strand
ACCTTGCCGTGCTGGAGCGTCTGCGTCAGGCGGGCCTGTCGCTCGAGGTCGACTTGGGCGCCGCGCACGCGCAAGCCGCAGCCGACGCTGGCGTGGCGGGTGAGCTTGCTGACGCACAGCCGCTTGCGGGTCTGACCTTCGTGCTTACCGGCACGCTCGTCAACCGCACCCGCGACGAGGCGGGCGCGGCGCTCAAGGTGCTTGGTGCCAAGGTCGCGGGCAGTGTTTCAAAGAAGACGAGCTATCTGGTCGCCGGCCCCAAAGCGGGCTCCAAGCTCACCAAGGCCGAGCAGCTGGGTGTGCCCGTGCTGGATGAGGACGCACTCGAGCAGATCCTGGC
>DXLY01000103.1:0-6432 GCA_019414465.1 Collinsella sp. | reverse complement strand
TAGGTTGCCGGATCATCGCTGATGATGTCGTCGATGAGGGCGATCTCGCGCGAGGGCCCGGCGGGCGCTAGGCCGTGCTCGTGCATATAGCCGAGCAGCCGCTCGTAGCGTGGGGCTGCCTGTCCGTGCGTGCCGCGGAAGCTAATGGTCAGGCAGCGCGCGGAGGGTCGTGTCTCGACGTTGCCCAAGTAATCATCAGTGTCATCGAGCAGCAGAAAGACCTCGTCGTAGCCATCAAAGTCGGCGGCGGCGAGGCGCTCGACGCCAATTCCGACGCCCAAGTTGCCCAGAAAGACAAAGGTCTCGTGCTGACCCTTCTGCAGTTGACGAATCTGCCACTCCAGCGCATAGGCGTCGGTAGGGTTGACGCGTTCGCGCAGCACGGCGCAGCGAAGCTCGGGCGCATCGATTGCGCAAATGGTATCGAGCTCGGTGTTCAAGGCGTCGTGAAGCAGGGCAAGTCGGTTGTCAATCTTGCGTGAAACGCGCTCCAGCTCGCGGCGCTTGCGTTCGATGAGCTCCTGCTGCTGAGCCAGCTGCCGCTGCATAAGGTTCACATCGCGCGTGGTCACAAACTCACGGATTTGTGCGAGCGGCAAATCGAGAACGCGCAGGTGGCTGATGGTGTTAAGGGTGGAGAGCTGCCGCGATCCGTAGTAGCGGTACCCGCTCGCCGGATCGATGTGCGCCGGGTCGAGCAAGCCCATCTGCTCGTAATGGCGCAGCGTGCCCACGCTCAGGTTAAACAGGCGCGCCACTTCGCCAATGCGAAGCAAGCCCTCGGTATGTTCTGTTGGCGTGTCGGTCATGGGACCGCTCCTTTCAATGCGCGGGGTGCCGCCGAGGCCGTGCAACGCGGTCGTCGTATGACGCGAACGAATCGCTATGCCATCAGCTTGTCAAAAGCTCCGCGACGGTTGAGCACGGTAAATGCCACCACGCAAATAATCACTGACAGAATCGACCCGCACGGCGAGGCGATGCCCATGGGGAACAGCGTGTCGGAATAGGCGTTCGACAACAGCCATGCACCGGGCACGCGAAGGAGCACCACTGCCAGCACGTTGTGCGCAAAGCCGATGTAGCTCTTGCCATACGCAGCGAAAAAACCGCTAAAGCAAATATGGATGCCGGCAAAGATCGCGTCGAAAATATAACTGCGCATATAGCCGGTGCCGGCTGCAACGACCGCGGCGTCCTTAGCAAAAAAGCCGAGAAATGCCGGTGCCACCAGCCACATCAGCACCGTGATTAGACAGCCGTACACCACCGAGATGGTCATGGCATCTTTGAGCACCTGACGCGCGCGGTCGCCCTTGCCCGCGCCGGCGTTTTGCGCCGTGAGCGCGCTGACGGTAGCGCCCATGGAACTCGGCACAATGAACAAAAAGCTGATCATCTTTTCGACCAGGCCCACGGCGGCGGCGTCGACGAGCCCTCGGTGGTTGGCGATGACGGTGATAAACATAAACGCCACCTGGATGCAGCCGTCCTGCACGGCCACGGGCACGCCGATCTTAAGAATGCTGCTGAGCACCTCGGGCTGGGGGCGCAGGTCGCTGCGCTTGAGGTGGATATGCGTGCGGCGGCTCTTGAGCCACACGAGTGCGAGGGCCACGCTTGCCGTCTGGGCGGTTACCGTACCGAGCGCCGCGCCCACGGGGCCGAGTCCCATGTGGCCGATAAACAAAAAGTCGAGCGCGATGTTAATGATGCACGCCACGCCGATCACGTACATGGGCGAGCGCGAATCGCCTAGGCCGCGAAAGATGGCCGAGAGGATGTTGTAGGCGGCGATAAAGGGAATTCCGACAAAGCAGATGCGCAGGTAAGCAGCGGTGCCTTCAACTGCCTCGGCCGGCGTGCCAATGAGCGCCACGATCTGCGGGCACAGTGCAAACAAGATGGCGGCCAGCACCACCGAGACACCCATAAAGAGCGTGATGGTGTTGCCGATGGCAACCTCGGCGCGGTCGAAGCGGCGCGAACCCACGGCGTGGCCGACGATGACCGTCGTTCCCATGGCCAGGCCCACGAGCGTCACGGTAATGATATAGAGCGTCTGCGCGCCGTTGCCCACGGCGGTGATGCCGGCCGCGCCGCTAAACTGTCCCATCATGTACAGGTCGGCCATGCCGTAGAGCATCTGCAAAAAGTAAGAGAGCATATAGGGCAGGGCAAAGACCGCGATGGTCTTGAGGACGTTGCCGCGTGTGAGGTCGTGTTCCATGGGCGGGGCTTTCTGGCTGGGTTTGTTTGCGTACCAGTGTAGTGAAAACCCTATAACGATTGTAGAGTCAAGGTTTGTGATGACGACGGGGCGAAAATAGTCACGCTCCAAGCACGATGCTTTGACCCCTCCATGCTCCTCGCCTCGCCTCAAACCATCACAACATTCGACGTTTTTTGCCAAAATCGGGAAAAGCATCGAATGTTGTGATGGTTTTTCTACCACTCGACCGGGTGGAATCGCTTTCTTGCGCACGAAGGTGTGCGAACCCGTGAGCAGGGGAATAAGGTTGGTTATCCGACTCCATTGGAGGGCTCATGGACCTGCCGATTGTCCTGTCCCATAAGACTGCCTGGCTGTACCACAACGTGGCGCGCCCGTCCGAGCCGCTCTCGCGAGCAAGCAGCCTATACGATGAGGACTCGCTTGCTAACGAGGCGGAGCCGACCGCGAGCCTGCCCAAATTGGGACTCGATGCCAAGGGGCTGAGGGCTTCAACGGCAGTTGGGATCGTTACCGACTATCTGGTTTCGCTTGGTATTCCACGAGAAGAGCTCGATCATATCGACACGCTCGTCAACTTCGATTTTGAGCGCTCGACGCCGGCTGGATTCAGGTGCCACGTGTTTGGAGCGCCGGTACCTTCAGACCATCTTATCGAGGTGGCAGAGGGCCTTCTAGTGGTTGATGAGGCCATGTGCTTTGTCCAAGCGGGTTCGTGGATGAGCGAGCCCGAGCAGCTGGAATATGGCTACGAAATCTGCGCTCGATACCATTTGAATCATCTGTCGACAGGCGATTATATCGAGATGGGGCAGAGGTATACCGTTGCCGACTTGATTGCCTATTGCAATGAGAACCGATCTCGTCAGGGGGCTATACGCGCGGCCGCCGTGCTCAAGCGCGTGCACGATGGCGCGCGATCGCCCATGGAGACGGCCACTGCAATCATGGTCGTAGCAAAACGTTCCCAGGGAGGGCTGGGATATGCCAAGATCGAGCTCAACCATCGGGTCGATGTTCCCAACGAGTTCAAGTATCTCGCAAAGGCCGGGTATTTCGAGATCGACGTATATGCGCCTGCGAGCGGTACAGGGATTGAATACAACGGCTCGGACCATCTTGATAAACAGCGCAGCGCGTCGGATGCGGAGCGTATGGCCGTGCTGAGCGCGCTGGGCTTTAGGATGATCGTCCTCACCGGGACTCAGTTTGCCCACCAGCTGCAATTGCACCGGGCGATGAACGCTATCGCGCTCGCTATGGGCCTTAAGTGCGACCGAAGCGAAGCGTTCCAGAAACGTCAAAACGACCTGCGAGAATTCGTGATTCGACACTGGGACGGCGGCCTTTAGGGGCGTTTTGGTCCTTCTACGGGGTGCCGTGGGCAGGCAAGCCATCACAACATTCGACGTTTTTTGCCAAAATCGGGAAAAGCATCGAATGTTGTGATGGTCTGTGTTGAGGATGGGCTTGGAAAGTCCGTTTTGCTCGAAGCGACCTGTCCTGTCGTACGGGTGTCGGCATGATTCTCTCGTGGGGTATTATGTTTTCCGAAGAATAAAACGCCGCGTGAGGGGAGGGCTGCGTGGACGGGCGCGTGCAACATGACGGTTTTGGTCGCGATATCAACTACCTGCGCATTGCCGTTACCGACAAGTGCAATTTTCGCTGCATTTACTGCATGCCGGCCGATGGCGTGGCGCCCCGCGCGCACGACGAGCTGCTCAGTGCCGAGGAAATCGCCCGCTTTGTGCGCTTGGTGGCGGGGGAGGGCATTCGCCGCGTGCGCCTGACGGGTGGTGAGCCGCTGGTCAGCCGCCGTATCATCCCGCTTATTCGTGACATCCGCGCGATTCCGCAGATCGAGGACATCTCGCTCACCACCAACGGCGCCCTGCTGCCCAAGCTGGCGCCGCAGCTCAAAGATGCCGGGCTTAACCGCGTCAACATCTCGCTCGACACGCTCGACCCTACGCTCTTTGGAAAGATCACGCGTCTGGGTCGACTCGAGCAGACCATGGCGGGTATCGACGCGGCGCTGGCTTGGGGCTTTGAGCCCGTTAAGGTCAACTGCGTTGTGGTGCGCCGGCTCAACCAGGATGTGGCGGCCCTTGCGCGGCTTACGCTCGACCGCCCCATCCACCTGCGCTTTATTGAATACATGCCCATCGGCGATGAGCGTACGAGCTCGCATTGCGCCGTAGACCCTCATGCGCCCACGCTCAATCCCGAGCTGTGGGATGCGAGCGATACCGTGCCGAGCGACGAGCTGCGGGCTCGCATCAATGCCGGGGCCGCGGCGGCGGGACTGGGCGAGCTCGAGCCGCTCGACATCAACGACGCTCCTGCCGGCGCGGGCCCTGCGCGCTATTGGCACTTTCCGGGTGCGGCGGGTACGGTCGGCTTTATTAGCGCCATGTCCAACCATTTTTGTGCGAATTGCAACCGTCTGCGCCTGACGGCCGACGGAAACGTGCGTCCGTGCCTGTTCAGCGATGCCGAGTATTCGGTGCGCGACGCCCTGCGCCGTGGTGATGATATGCAGGTACTTTCGATTTGGCGCGATGCCGTGGCCCACAAACCGCAGGAACACGCGATAATTGAGGGCACGCAACGATTTATGTCCCAAATCGGAGGATGATCATATGGCCAAGAGCAGGTACGCCGATGCCACCAAGGCCGCTCGCAGGGCCGCGATGTCTGCCCACAAAGTCACGGCTGCGGCGAATGCTGACAACGCCGACGCGTCCGCGCAGCCGACTGCCAGCGCTGCCACCGAGCTCGCCCGCGACGCCCGTCGCGACGAGCTGACGCACGTGGACGCCAAGGGCGAGGTGCGCATGGTCGACGTGTCCGACAAGGCCGAGACCCATCGCATCGCCATCGCCGAGGGCACCATCCTCATGCATCCCGAGACGCAGGCCATGGTGCTGCAGGACCGCGCCAAAAAGGGCGACGTGCTTGCCTGCGCGCGCGTGGCGGGCATTATGGCCATCAAACGCACGAGCGACATCATCCCCATGTGCCATCCGCTGCTCATTACCAAGAGCAAGTGCGACATTGCGCCCATCGCTTCGGCGGGGACGCCGGCCGAGGACGTGCCCGAGGGCTGGGCACCGGCGCGCGCGGACGGGCAGGTTGGCTTTCACGTACTGGTTACGGCCGGCGTGACGGGCAAGACGGGTATCGAGATGGAGGCCCTGACCGGCGCGAGTGCCGCGTGTCTGACCATCTACGACATGTGCAAGGCCGTCGATCGCGGCATGGAGATCGTCGACGTGCGCCTGTTGCACAAGGAGGGCGGCCGCTCGGGTGTGTGGGATCGCGCAGAGCGTCAGGCCGCTGCCGTTGAGGCCGTGGCCGCTGACGGTGCCGCGCCCGCGAGCACACCCGTCGCCATCGCGCCCGCAGCTCCGGCCCCGGCCGTCCCCGCGATCGCGTTTATCGGCTACCAAAACTCGGGCAAGACCACGCTCGTCGAGAAGGTTATCGCCGAGCTCACCCGCCGCGGCCTGCGCGTGGGTTCGCTCAAGCATCATGGACATCATGGCTTTGATATCGACGTGCCCGCTAAGGATACGTGGCGCCATCACCAAGCCGGATCCAAGCACGTGGGCCTCATCTGTGCCACGCGCTGGGCGGAGTACGCCGACACGCGCGAGGAGGACGAGATGCCCGCGCGCGAGCTGCTGTCGCGCTACAACGATGTCGACGTGGTGATCATCGAAGGTTACAAGACCGAGGGCTTCGACAACATCGTGGTCGCGCGCTCCGGTGTCGATCGCCTACGCGGCAAGAGCTCGCTCGACCTGGTCGATGGCCACACGCTGGCCCTTGCCTGCAACGAGGCCCTGGCGCGTCAGGCCTTCGACGCCGGCTTTGCGACCCGGGCCATCAACATTAACGACGCCCGAGCCATCTGCGATCTGATCCAAGATCATCTTTAAGGCTCGACGCTGCGCCGGCTCCAAGCACCCCATCTCGCCCCTCAAGCCGTCGCTCGCGTACCAAAGTACGCGTCGCTCCTCTTTCGGGGCGACCTGGGGCACTTGGAACCGGCTCGCTGCGCTGCCATAACCTGCCAAAAAGGGACAGGTTTGTTTTGGCAGGTTTTATCTGGGCAAACGTCATTTCCACCACAAAGGGGGCCAGGCACCTTTGTGGTGGTTTTTGCTTTGGTAGATGTGTGGGACATGCCT
>DXLY01000102.1 GCA_019414465.1 Collinsella sp. | reverse complement strand
ACGTTTGGTAAAACGTTTTTAGCAGGTTGTTTACCATTTGACATCGAAAGGTTCGTTTATGTCCCATACCGCCGCTCCCAAGGTTGCTTTTATTTTCGATTGCGACGGCACACTGGTTAATAGCACGCCCGTTTGGGCCTATGCCCAGCCCGAGTTGTTGCACCGCCACGGAGTTGACGTGACGGTCGACGATTTTGCCCAGTTTGAGCATTTGTCGCTCGAGGACGAGTGCCAGGCCTACCACGACACGTGGGGCATTGGCGCGAATGGCGAGGAGCTGTATCGCGAGCTGAGCGAGATTCTGATCGATGGCTACTCCAAGGTGCCGCCACGCGAGGGGCTCCTGGCATTTTTGGAGCAGGCGAAGGCGGCGGGCATTGCCATGTGCGTTGCCACTTCCACGCCGGCCGAGCTGGTGCAGTCCGCGCTCGCAGGTGCCGGGCTCGATGCTTACATGGAGTTTGTTACCACGACGGGCGAGGCGGGACGTTCCAAGCAGTTCCCCGATGTGTACGAGCTGGCGCTGCGCCGCCTGGAGGAGCGTCACGGGTGCAAGTTTGAGCGCGCATGGGTGTTTGAGGACGCCGTCTTTGGCCTAAAGAGCTCTGGGGTCGCCGGCTTTAAGCGCGTGGGTATTTATGACCCGCACGGCCGCATGAAGCGCGACGACGTACGCGCCAACTGCGATATCTTTATCGACAGCTACGAGGGGCTGGATTTAGCTCGCGTGCTTTCGTTTGAGGGATAGGCGAGGGCTGTGGCTTGCAAGGTATTAGTGGTCTGCGGTTCGCCCGTGGTGACGAGCGCGGATTTGTTGCATAGGCTAGCAGGGGAGTGCGACCACGTTGTCGCCGTGGACCGTGGACTCGACGCGCTGCTGGGCGCGGGACTGGGCTGCGACGTGTATGTGGGGGATGCCGACACGGTGAGTGATGCTGGCCGCGCACTGGTCGATGCCGCCGAGGCCTTTGAGGTAGAGCGCCACGACCCCTACAAGGACTACACCGATCTGGCTCTGGCGCTCGATTCCGTCCGCCGTCGCTGGCCGGGTGCCGAAGTGGTTACGACCTGCGCCACGGGCGGCCGTCCGGACATGGCGCTTTCCGTACTGGGCCTGCTCGCAGGCTACGAGGACGCCCCCATCTGGGTTGCCGAGGACGAGACCACGGCCCGCATCCTGCACGGAGGCGAATCGTGGGCCATCGAAGGTGCCGAAGGCAAGACGTTCTCCATAATCGCAATCGCCCCCAACACCGAGGTAAGCGAACACGGACTAGAGTGGGAGCTAGATCACGCCCCGCTGGGCTTGTTAGCCGACACGGGCATCAGCAACGTCGTCAGGTCAACAGCCACAATCCAAGTCCACACCGGAACCGCCATCGCTTATCTATATTAAATAGGCATTTAGAATCTGACCCAAAAAAGTCCTTGCATGCCGCGCGAACTTCCCCTATAGTATCTCCTCGTCACGGGGGCGTAGCTCAGCTGGGAGAGCGCTTGACTGGCAGTCAAGAGGTCAGGGGTTCGATCCCCCTCGTCTCCACCATCGTGAATGTAAAGGCTTTCGGTATCCCGAAGGCCTTTTTTCATGCCAAAACACCACGCGCTGCAAACCCCACCTACGCCAACAAAAAGTTGCACAATTAATTTCCCATGTCTGTGCATAGTTTGTTAGACAAACGCGATTACCAGCACGCCTTGCTGGTCATTTCGGGCTTCAGGAACGTCTCTAATCACCGCTTGCACCCCAATAACCTGCGCCAACGTGAACAACATTCCAAAACAACCCCCTTAAGCACGTCAAATGAACGATATGTTGTCCAACGCAGCCCAAATCAGTTTCGCTAACAGCTTGTGCTAGGATACATAACGTTACATGAGTTCAACTGTGCTCACGGCTCTAGTAAGTCACAAAGCACAGGGTCGATCAGCATCCGGCCGTAACGGCGGTGCCAGAAACACCACGAGCTCCAATAAAGAAGTCATGCGACTTTGTTTTTTGCATCGATTTAATTCGTTGGTGTAAATAGCTGTTGTTTGCATGCTAAAGCGTAGCTGTACTGCAGCTGTTTGCGTGCGTTCCAGTTTTGTACCCGCTTGACTGGGCCGCACGCAGCCAGCTGGAGACGCGTTCATTTTGCGATACAAGTCCGCGTCTCTAGCAACTGCACTTATACATACCGTTCACGGTGGGGCAGAGCCACGTGCTTGTCTAACTGGGCTCAGGGTTTGAATATGGAGCGCCTTCGCGCACAAGCGCCCTGGCGAAGCCATACACAAACCTCGTGAGCCACACGTAAGACAGCAAGGGGGTGGTGCTCGTGTGGTATGTGATCCAGGTCATTAACGGTCGCGAAGACGTAATGCGAGAGCGCATCGAGCGCATGGTGCCGGCGAGCGCCATGCAGGAGCTCTTTTATCCCCAATTTCAAACCGAGATTAAAGTTCACGGCGAATGGGTCGATACGACCAAGCCGCTCTTTCCCGGTTATCTTATCTGCGATACGGCAGATCCCCGTACCGTGCAACAGTATCTGCTGCGCATGGACGACTTTGCCCGGGTGATTGCCCAGGACGGTCAGTTTGTGCCGCTGGCAAAAGAAGAGGTCCAGCTCATTGGCAGTTTCACTAATAGGGGAGACCGCGTAGTGCCCATGAGCGAGGCCTTAAAAGACGGCGACCAGGTCGTAGTGACGGCAGGTCCGCTGCTGGGCCACGAAGGCCTTATCAAAACCATTAACAGACGCAAGAGCACTGCTTATTTGGAGCTCAACCTGTGCGGCCGACGCGTAACCACCCGCGTTGGCCTTGCAGTGCTTTCAAACGAGCAGCGCGTCATGCGCAACCTCAAAAAGGCGATCGCCTAGCTGCTGGCGACCGCTACACAGAACAGGGAGGATCCCCGACCTGGGGACAAAGTGTTGGAAGAGAACGTGTCAGATAAAACTCAATTAGTAACGGATGCGCCCGCGGGGGCGGCGCTCATTGCTCAGGCCATGGACCGGCGTGAGGGCGCCGGCCGCTACACGGCCATGCAGTCCATCATGGACTGGGATCGTTCGCGCCTGGCCTACCGCGCCGTTAAGCGCACCTTTGACATCGTGTTCAGCGGCTGCGTGCTGGCTGTCATCGCCGTACCCAGCCTGGTGCTTGCCGCGGCCATCCGCCTAGAGAGTGAGGGCAACCCCTTCTACAGCCAGATCCGAGTGGGACAGACCCGCCCCGACGGCAGCCTGTCCACCTTCCGCATGTGGAAGTTCCGCAGCATGTACAAGGACGCTGACGAGCGCCTCGCCGAGCTCAAGGGGCAGAACGAGATCGCAGGCGCCATGTTCAAGATGAAGGAGGACCCTCGCGTCACCAAGATCGGTAGGTTCATCCGTAAGCACTCCATCGACGAGTTCCCGCAGTTCCTCAACGTGTTCCTGGGGCAGATGTCCGTCGTTGGCCCGCGGCCGCCGCTGCCCAACGAGGTCGCGGAGTACACCGAGTTCGACCTGCAGCGCCTGGCCGTCAAGCCCGGGATCACCGGCTGGTGGCAGGTGACGGAGCGCAACTCGACCGGGTTCGACGGCATGGTACGCCGAGACCTGGAGTACATCGCCAACCGGGGCATTTTTACCGACCTCAAGATCGTTGTCCTCACGGTGATCGAGGTCATCACCGGTAAGGGTGCGTGCTAATGCTTCAGGACTATTCTAAATTCGTTGAGCTCAAGCGCGTTCCCGTAATCGATGTTCCGATCACGGGAACCAATATGTCTGAGTGTGTCGAGTTTCTCACTCGCCATATAGATGAGCTACATGGCGAATATATTTGCGTTTCCAATGCTCATACCTCGGTTATGGCCCATGACGACCCTTCCTATTGGGCCTGCCAAGCTGACTCCCTCATGTCCGTTCCCGACGGCAAGCCTTTATCTGTCGTCGGACGTAAAACAATAGAGTCTATGGGGCGTGTAACTGGACCCGATCTGATGCGAGAGATATTCAATATTTCCTTGCAGCAAGGATGGAGCCATTACTTCTACGGTAACGAGCAGAAGAATCTCGACGCTCTTAAAAATTCACTTCAAGAGGAATATCCAGGCCTGGAAATCGCTGGCATGGAGCCTTCGGTTTTCCGACCGCTCTCCGACAGCGAGAAGCGAGACCTTTCGCGACGTATCGCTGATTCGGATGCAGACTTCGCATGGATTGCTCTTGGCGCGCCCCGTCAAGAAGTTCTTATGCACGAGCTCAAGGGAGGGCCACAACCGTTGATGATCGGTGTTGGCGGAGCGTTCAACGTTCTCGCCGGCGTGGTGCCAGAGGCGCCGATGTGGATGCAAAACCTGAGTCTCGAGTGGCTATACAGACTTATTCAAGAGCCGAAGCGGCTTTTCAAACGATACCTCGTAACTAATACGAAATTTCTCTTTTACCAGTTTACAAAAGCCAAACGTAAGGAAGGCAAATAGATGAACGATTCGACCACCTTTAAAGACAAGACCCTGATGATTACGGGCGGCACTGGCTCGTTCGGTAACACCGTGCTCAAGCACTTCATGAACACCGACCTGGCCGAGATCCGTATCTTCTCGCGCGACGAGAAGAAGCAGGACGACATGCGCCACCGCCTGCAGGAGAAGTCCCCGGAGCTCGCCTCCAAGGTGCGCTTCTTCATCGGCGACGTCCGCAACGCCCAGAGCGTGCGCGACGCCATGCACGGCGTGGACTACATCTTCCACGCCGCCGCCCTGAAGCAGGTGCCCTCCTGCGAGTTCTTCCCCATGGAGGCCGTGCGCACCAACGTCATCGGAACGGACAACGTCCTGCACGCCGCCATCGAGGAGGGCGTCGACCGCGTCGTGTGCCTGTCCACCGACAAGGCGGCCTACCCCATCAACGCCATGGGCAAGTCCAAGGCCATGATGGAGTCCATCATCTACGCCAACGCCCGCAACGGCGCAGGACGCACCACCATCTGCTGCACCCGCTACGGCAACGTCATGTGCTCGCGCGGCTCGGTCATCCCGCTGTTCATCGACCGCATCCGCAAGGGCGAGCCGCTCACCGTCACCGACCCCAACATGACCCGCTTCCTCATGAACCTGGACGAGGCCGTGGACCTGGTGCAGTTCGCCTTCGAGCACGCCAACCCCGGCGACCTGTTCATCCAGAAGGCGCCGGCCTCCACGATCGGCGACCTCGCCGAGGCCGTCCAGGAGGTCTTCGGCCGCGTGGGCACCCAGGTCATCGGCACCCGCCACGGCGAGAAGCTCTACGAGACCCTCATGACCCGCGAGGAGCGACTGCGCGCCGAGGACATGGGAGGCTACTACCGCGTGGCCTGCGACTCGCGCGACCTCAACTACGACAAGTTCGTCGTCGACGGCGAGGTGGAGACCCAGGCCGACGAGTCCTACACCTCCCACAACACCGAGAGGCTCGACGTGGAGGGCACCATCGCCAAGATCAAGACCGCCGAGTACGTGCAGCTGGCCCTGGAGGGCCGCGAGCACGAGGCGGTGCAGTAGGGTGCGCGTACTCGTCACCGGCGCCAGGGGCTTCGTCGGGAGGAACCTCTGCTGCGCGCTGAAGAACATAAGGGACGGCAAGGACCGCCGCGAGAAGTACCAGGCTCTATTACCCCTCGAGGTCATGGAGTACGACGTCGACTCGGCGCCCTCTGAGCTGGAGGACTACTGCTCCCGCGCCGACTTCGTCTTCAACCTGGCCGGCGTCAACCGCCCAAAGGACCAGTCCGAGTTCATGGAGGGCAACTTCGGGTTCGCCTCCACGCTGCTGGACACCTTGGAGCGCCACGGGAACACGTGCCCCGTCATGCTCTCCAGCTCCGCGCAGGCGAGCCTGTCGGGCCGCTTCGAGGGCTCCGTATACGGCGAGTCGAAGCTCGCCGGGGAGGGCCTCTTCCGCGGGTACTCAGAGAGGACCGGCGCCCCCGTGCTCATCTACCGCTTCCCGAACCTCTACGGCAAGTGGTGCCGCCCGCGCTACAACTCCGCCGTGGCCACCTTCTGCGACGCCATCGCCAACGGGCGCCCCTACACCGTGAACGACCCCTCCGTGGAGCTGGAGCTCCTCTACATCGACGACCTCGTGGACGAGATGCTGGGCGCCCTGCTGGGCGAGGAGCACCGCTGCGGCTACGAGGGCCTCGAGCGCGTCGAGGGCGACGGGTTCTGCTACGTCCCTAAGACCGACGTCAAGACCCTGGGCGAGATCGTCCACCTGCTGGGCCGCTTCCGCGACAGCCGCGAGACGCTCTCGGTGCCCGACCTCACCGACGGCTCCTTCTCCAAGAAGCTCTGGAGCACGTTCCTGTCCTACTACGAGCCGGGGCACTTCGCCTACGGCCTCAAGCCCAACGTCGACGACCGCGGCTCGTTCACCGAGTTCCTGCGAACGCCCGAGCGCGGCCAGGTCTCCATCAACGTGTCCAGGCCCGGCATCACCAAGGGCAACCACTGGCACATGAGCAAGTGGGAGAGGTTCCTGGTGGTCTCCGGTACCGCCTCCATCAAGCTGAGGAAGGTGGGGGAGGACGCCGATGGCAACCCGTTCCCCGTCGACGAGTACATCGTCTCGGGTTCCGACATGCGCGCCGTGGAGATGGTCCCCGGCTACACGCACTCCATCACCAATCTGTCCGACACTGAGGACCTCGTGACGGTCATGTGGGCCAACGAGCCCTTCGACCCCGAGAGTCCCGACACCTACTACGAGGAGGTCTAGCCGCATGGGCAAGGACTATTCCGATATCGCATTCGAGGACGACGGCCGCCTGAAGCTGCTGATTATCGTGGGGACCCGCCCCGAGGTCATCCGCCTGTCCGAGGTCATTAAGAAGTGCCGCCGCCACTTCGACTGCCTGCTGGCGCACACCGGGCAGAACTACGACTACGAGCTCAACCAGGTGTTCTTCGAGGACC
>DXLY01000101.1 GCA_019414465.1 Collinsella sp. | reverse complement strand
CCGAGCCGTACGCTTGAACTGAGAAGGGGGAGGCCTCGCGGCCTCCCCCTTTTTTTGCGTTTGCGGGCTTTTGTCTCACATAGTAGCTGTGTTTTATAACCCTCGTTTGTCGCATCTTCTGTGAACGGGCTACAATAACTTAGTCTGTGCGATATGGAGGTGAACATGGCTGAAGCTGGTATCGGCGTTGATATCGTCGAGATTTCCCGTATGAAATCAATACTTGAAAAGACGCCGTCGTTTGCTCGGCGTGTGTTTACCGAAGAAGAGCGTGCGTATTGTGATGCATCATCGCGCCCCGCTGCTCACTATGCCAGCCGCTTTGCTTCGCGCGAGGCGGTACTTAAAGCTCTCGGCACGGGTTTTAGTCAAGGCGTTGGTCGCAAGGATGTTTCGGTTACGCGTGATAAACTCGGCAAACCGAAAGCGCTGCTTTCGGGCCGTGCTCTCGAGATCGCTCAAGAGCTGGGTGTTGTTGAGGTCGCTCTTTCCATTACGCTTACAGGAGACTTAGCCGTTGCGAATGCCATCGCGATTACCGAAGATGCTCGGCCTAAGCCAAAAGAGGAAAAGGTGAGTACCAAGAAACGCGTAGCGCAGACATTTAAAGAGGCTCGCTCTGTTTTAGATGAGCTTGAGCAGCTGCAGAATTCAGCATTGACGGAGCACCTGGGCGATGCTTCGCAAGATACGCTAGGAGCATAGATGAAACCGGTTTTGAGTACCGAAGAAGTCGTTCGTCTCGAGGATATCATCGAACGCGAAGGGACTTCGAAGGCCGAGCTTATGGAGCTAGCGGGTGAGTTTGCCGCCAACGAGGTCTTGAAGCTCAATCCCGATCGGGTTCTCGTTCTGGTCGGTTTTGGTAATAATGGCGGCGACGGTTGGGTTGCCGCCGATATTCTGAGCCATAAGGGTGTGGACGTCGATATCGTTTCTCCGGTTGAGCCGGATGAGATTCCTGCTGCTCTGGCACGTCATGTTGCTCGTCGTACTGCCGGCCGCGATGTGCACGTTTGCGTCGGCCCCTCGCGTGACGAACTCGAGGTTTTGATCGATAAGGCCGATGTTGTTGTCGATGCCATTTTTGGTACCGGTTTCCACGGGAATCTGCGTGCGCCGTTCTCCATCTGGATTCCTACGGTCAATGAATGCGCCGATTGTGTCGTATCCATTGATGTCCCCTCGGGCCTGAATGCCGAGACGGGCGTTGTTGATGACGACTGCATTCGTGCCGAGCATACGGTGACGATGATTGCGCCCAAGATTGGTCTGTATAGCGCTGATGGCCCTGAGTATGCTGGCGATTTGATCTGCGGCAATCTTTACGACCGTCTTGACGAGGTCATCGATGATGTCGACCACGCCGCCGAGATTGTCGAGCCCGGTGACTTAGTTGATTACTTTGCTCCACTTCCTACGAATATCGATAAGTATTCCCGTGGCTCTGTGCTTATTGTCGCCGGATCTGCGCAATATCCTGGTGCTGCCATTATGGCGGCCAAGTCTGCAGCTCGCGCGGGTGCTGGTTACGTGGCAGTCGCGGCTCCTGACGCCTGCGCTAATCTTATTCGCATGGCACTTCCTTCGATTCCCGTCTTTGCTATTCCGTCTGATTCCCGCGGCTCCTTTGGCGCCGCTGCGCGCATGACGGTGTGCGAGATTGCAAAGAAGTACAGCTGCGTACTGTGCGGTCCCGGTATGACGACGTCGGCCGGCGCTATGCAGGTGGTTTCGGGCTTGCTCGAGCTTGATGTGCCGCTTATTTTGGATGCCGATGCACTCAACTGCCTTGCTAAGATTGCCATTGACGGTATTGATAGTAACCCCGAGATGTATCGTCGCGAGCAGCCGTTGGTTATGACGCCGCACTATCGTGAGCTTTCGCGTCTGGTTGCCGGTGACGAGGTGAACGACCTTGGTACCGCGATTGCGGCCGCGCAGAAGGTTGTCTGGGCTGCAGGCTCCGACAATCTGGTGGTCATTGCCAAGGGGCCGACGACGGCTATCTGTGGCGTTGAGCGCGTTCTGTTGCCGCTCTCGGGTCCGGCTTCTCTGGCAACTGCCGGTTCGGGTGATGTTCTCGCGGGTATTTTGGCCGGCACGCTTGCCACCATGCGCGACGAGATGGATCGTTGGGAGTTGCTGTATTCGTACGCCGTCGCACTTCACAGCTACGCCGGTTTTGCCGCGGCGACGGAGTATGGTGAGAAGAGCGTTATCGCGACCGATCTTATCGACTTGATTGGTCCTGCCATGGAGCTGGCGGCAAAGGATGCGCTCGAAGATCTGGGAATCATGGACGAAGGGTCGGATGACTAATCATGAATAAAGCCGATTTGACGCGCTGGTCCTGGGTCGAGATCGACCGCGGGGCGCTCCGTCGCAACACGAGGGCCTATAAGAACTTGTTGAATCCACGTCAGCGCCTGTGCTGCGTGGTCAAGGCCGATGCTTATGGTCATGGAGCTGTTGAGTGCGCCAAGATCATGTATTCGGCCGGTGCCGACATGTTTGCCGTGGCGACGGTTAACGAGGGCGTTGAGCTCCGACAGGGCGGGATTACGAAACCCATCCTCATCCTAAGCGAGCCGCCTATCGAGGCCATTCCGACGTTGCTCGAGTTTGATATCATGCCTTCGGTCTATACGTCTGACTTTGCTCTTGCGTATGGCGAATGCGCCGTCGCGGCGGGCAAAGTGGGCAAGTATCATCTCGCCATCGAGACGGGCATGAATCGTATCGGCGTTCACTACACACAGGTGCTCGACTTTGTCCGCGGTATAAATTTCCATCGCGGTATTCAGTGCGACGGCGTATTTACGCACTTCGCCACGGCCGATGAACCTTCGGGCTGGGACTACAAGCTGCAGTGTCAGCGCTTTACCGAGGCCGTTCAGGCCATTAAGGATGCGGGTTTTGAGTGCGGTATCGTGCACTGCGCCAACACGCCGTCCTCGATGCTCGACCCCTCGATGCATTTTGATATGATTCGCGCCGGCGTTGGCTTGTATGGCATGCAGCCGTGCGAGCTGAGTGACCGCGTGATGCAGCTTGATCCCGTTATGAGCGTCCATGCGCGCGTGACGCGCGTGGCACACCCTGCGATGGGTGAGGGCGTGGGCTACGGTTTTACCTACCGCGTACCGCGTACGCGCGTTCAGATCTGTACGCTGCCGATCGGTTATGCCGACGGCCTATCGCGTACACTTTCCAATCGTATGGATGTGCTGTATCGCGGCGAGCGCGTGCATCAGGTTGGCAATATCTGCATGGACCAGTTTATGGTCGCCATTCAGTCCAACCCGGCACACGAGATTCCCGAGGCCGAGTATGGTGACGAGATGATCATTGTCGGCCGCGATGGCGATGCCGAGATCACTATGGACGAGATGGCCCGACTGCGCGGAACGATTAACTACGAGGTCGCCTGCGGCTTTGGCATGCGTCTCGACAAGGTCTACGTGTAGGAGCCGCTATGGGCGTCATGCACATCCCCGGCCATACCCATCAGGCACCACGTGAGGTCGCACTCGAGGAAATTGAGGCCGTTTTGGGCGATTGTCACCTCTGCCAGCTCTATCAGTCGCGTCACAATATCGTGTTTGGCGTGGGAAGCCCCCGCGCTCGCGTGATGTTTATTGGTGAGGCGCCGGGCCGCAATGAGGATTTGCAGGGCGAGCCCTTTGTGGGGGCGGCAGGCGAGGACCTCAACGGCATTTTGTCGCTGGCGGGGCTCAAACGCGAAGACGTCTACATTGCCAATGTGCTTAAGTGCCGCCCGCCGGGAAACCGCAATCCGCGCCCCGAGGAAGTACTGGCTTGCTCGCCGTTTTTGCGTGAGCAGATTCGAAGCATCTGGCCCGATATCATCGTGACGCTCGGCAACCCCGCGACGCACTTTGTGCTTAAGACCGAGATTGGCATTACTAAGCTGCGCGGCAGGTTCCACCAGATGGGGCATTTTGTAGTAATGCCCACGTTCCATCCGGCAGCAGCGCTGCGCAATCCGGCGTGGCAGGAGCTGCTGGAGGAAGACTTTAAGATGCTGGGCGACTATCTGGAGCGACATCCCGCACCAGAGGACGCCTCGGAATAATAAGGAGCATATATGTCCCTGGAGCGCCTGGGGGTAGGTACTTACAAAACGACTTGCGCTGCCGATACGGAGTACTTTGGCGAGCTAATTGCACCGTGCCTTGAGGACGGCGATGTGCTCATCCTGACCGGTGGCCTGGGAGTGGGCAAAACTCACTTTACCAAGGGCGTCTCGCGCGGGCTGGGCGATGAGCATATGGTTACGAGCCCTACGTTTGCGCTCATGGCCGTTCACGATCAAGGCCGTATTCCGCTGTTTCACTTTGATCTATACCGCCTAGAGCATGCCTACGAGCTCGAGGATACGGGCATTTTCGATGTGCTGGGCTATGAGGGTGCTTGCCTGCTGGAATGGGGCGAACAATTCCAAGACGAGCTGACGGATGAGTATCTTTCGGTGACGCTCAAGCGTGATGAGGGCGACAGCGATGTGCGAACGATAACGCTCGAGGCGCACGGTTACCGCGCAATGGAGCTTTCCCATTTGATTGATAAGGCTGTACAAGATGAGCTTGCATAACGACAACGCGCTGGTGGTGGCGCTCGATACTTCGACCGACATGCTTGCCTGCGCGGCAAGCTGGATTGATGGGCAGACGGGCGAGACGAAGCTCGTGAGTGGCGACCACATGTGTCGCCGTCACGCCAACGTTGAGCTCGTGAATACCGTTGATGGCGTGCTGGCTCAAGCCGGTCTGGATCGCAGCGATGTTGGTTACTACGTGGTCGGCCGCGGCCCGGGGTCGTTTACGGGTGTGCGCATCGGCATCTCCACTGCCAAGGGCCTCGCGCGCGGTGCCAATGTTCCGCTGCTGGGCGTGTCGACGCTCGACGCTTGCGCTTGGACGGCGTGGAAGGCTGGCGTGCGCGGCAAGCTTGGTATCTTGGCCGATGCTATGCGCGGTGAGGTATATCCGGCGCTGTATATGCTGGTCGATGAGGGTCCCGAGCGTCAATTTGAGCGCGAACACGTGGTCAAGGCCGCCGTGGCGCTCGATGAGTGGCGCCAAGCAGCGGACTGGGACCAGGTTCAGCTGACCGGTGACGGTCTCGTGCGCTATGGCAAGCTGCTGGGTGAGGACGAGACCGCCCGCTGCGTGGAGCGCGACCTGTGGTGGCCTTCGGGCGAGGGCTTGCTGCTCGCGCACGCTGCGGGTGACGGCGATCCGGCTCGCGTCCTGCCGATTTACACACGCCTTTCGGATGCCGAGGAAAACGAGCGCAAGCGTCTTGGTCTTGCCGAGAGTGCGCAGAGCGAAATTACGGGCGTTGCCGATGAGCTCGCCGGTCGTCATCTGCAGTTCCGTCCCATGGGCGCGGCGGATGCCGAGGGCGCGAGCGCGCTGGAGGCTGCCTGCTTTGAAGGTGCCGGACACGAGGCATGGACGCCGGGCATGTTCTTGTCCGAACTGGGCGAGGACGTCGCTGCGCCGCGTAGTTGGTGGGTGGCACACGACGACGGCAAGCTGCTGGGCATTGCCGGCGGTATGGTCGTGGACGGTGATGTGCAGATTCTGGATGTCGCCGTCGACCCGGCACATCGCCGTGAGGGTATTGCCCGCAAGCTGCTGTCGCACGTGAGCTATGATGCCCAGATGCTCGGCTGCACCACGGCTTCGCTCGAGGTCGAGGACGGCAACGAGGGAGCAATCGCGCTTTATAACGCTCTGGGCTTTACCGAGGCAGGACGGCGCCGCGGCTACTACGGTGCCGGCAAGGACGCCATCGTCATGACGGCCCCGCTGCCCCTGGTGCTTCCGGTCGACAATGCTTCGCCCGAGCCGACGGCGGCAGAGCAGCGCGTATGGCCGCTGCCTGCACCTGGGCGCTCCGAGGGGGAGCGTGCCGAAATTGAGCGCCGCCGCCTAGTGCTCGCTATCGAGAGTTCCTGCGACGAGACGGCCGTGGCGATTATCGATGCGGATGGCAATATGCTGGCCAACCAGGTGTCGACACAGATTGATTTTCATGCTCGCTTTGGCGGCGTGGTGCCCGAGATCGCCTCGCGCAAACACGTTGAGGTGATTGTGAGTGTCGTGGATGCGGCGCTCGAGGATGCCGCAGCATCGCTTGGCCTTGAGGGTGGAGCCATTGCCCCCAGCGAGCTTGCCGCCGTGGGCGTGACACAGGGTCCGGGCCTGGTGGGCGCCCTCGTGGTGGGCGTTGCCTTTGCCAAGGGCTTTGCCTACGCTGCCGGTAAGCCGCTCGTATGCGTCAACCATCTGGAGGGGCACCTGTTTGCCAACTTGCTGGCGCAGCCCGACCTCAAGCCGCCGTTCATCTTCACGCTTGTCTCGGGCGGGCACACCATGCTCGTGCACGTGAAGGCATGGGGCGACTACGAGATGCTTGGCGAGACGCTCGACGATGCTGTGGGCGAGGCCTTCGATAAGGTGGCCAAGGCGTTGGGTCTGGGCTATCCCGGTGGCCCCATCATCTCCAAGCTTGCCGAGACGGGCAATCCCAAGGCGATCGATTTCCCCCGCGCGCTTAACAGCAGGGGAGACTACCGCTTCTCGCTTTCGGGTCTTAAAACGGCCGTGACGCTCTACATTGAACAGGAGACCAAGGCCGGGCGCACGATTCACCTGCCTGATCTGGCGGCTTCGTTTGAGGCGGCTGTCTTTGACGTGCAGTACAAGAAGGCCAAAAACGCACTGCACGCTACCGGATGCAAGGAATACTGCATCGGTGGCGGCGTCTCGGCCAACCCGCATCTGCGCGAGATGATGATCAAGAAGCTCGGGCGCCAGGGGATTCGCGTAACGGTGCCGCCCTTGTCTGCCTGTACCGATAACGCAGCCATGATCGCGGAGGTCGCCCGCCGTAAATTCGACCGAGGTGAAATCTCG
>DXLY01000100.1 GCA_019414465.1 Collinsella sp. | reverse complement strand
GGACGCCGCCCTCTCAAGGCGGAGATCACCAGTTCGAATCTGGTACGGGCTACCATTTCTTTTCTGCTGAGGCTTATGGCCCGTTCGTCTAGCGGTTTAGGACGCCGCCCTCTCAAGGCGGAGATCACCAGTTCGAATCTGGTACGGGCTACCACGCATCTGATACCCGGACTTCCTATGGAAGGCCGGGTTTTTTTATTTTCAAACAACCGTCTGCAATTCCCGTTTGAACCAGAGCTTTGCGTTCTGCCTATGGCCCTTACGGGTACAATATCCAAGATATTTTGACTGTTAGAAGGAGTCTCATGACGGAGTCCTCTCAGCATACGTCTAAGCCCCAGGTCGAGGTTGAGGCCTCGGGCGGAGATGACAATAAGAGCGCACGCCGCGGCGCCATCTTTATCGGCGTCGTGCTGGTAGGTTATATCGTCTATCTGGTGGTAACCGGGCAGATGGGGCAGTTCTGGGCCGCTATGTCGAGCGTCCAGGCGTCATGGCTCGTTGTCGCGTGTCTTTGCATGTTCATGTACCTGTTCTTTGGCATTGTGGCCTATGCGATCGCCGTCTGGCTCGATCCCAATTCGCCCGTCGGCATCCGCGACCTGATCTCGGTCGAGGCGAGTGGCATCTTCTTTGGTAACCTGACGCCCATGATGATGGGCTCCACCCCGGCTCAAATCTATCGCCTGACCAAGGCCGGCCAAAACGTGGGCGAGGCCGGCGCCACGCAATTCACGCGTTTTATCGTGTACCAGTTTGGCCTCGTTGCCTGGGGCGCTATCCTACTGCTTGCTCGCATGCCGTTTTTTGCCGAGCGCTATGGCGACATGACGTTGCTGTGCGTCTTTAGCTTTGGTGGGCACTGCTGCATCTTGCTGGGCATCTTCGCCGTCGCGCTCATGCCTAAGACCGTCACGCGCGTCGCCCATTGCATCATCAATTGGCTTGAGCGCATTGGTGTCTCGGTCACTAAGATCGAGGGATGGCGCACGTTTATCGATGGCGAGATCTACTCCTTCTCCGAGAAGTTCAAGCTTTCAGCCGGACATTTTTCTTCCATGCTGCTCACGGTGGTCATCACCATGCTGCAACTCGCGTTTTTCTATCTGGTGCCGTATTTCCTGATGCTTGCCTTTGGCCGCCACGAGGTCGACTTTTTCTCGGTCATGGCCGCGAGCGCCTTTGTCCAGCTGCTGAGCTCTGCGGTCCCCCTGCCCGGTGGAACTGGTGGCGCTGAGGGCGGCTTTGCATTGTTCTTGGGTCATTTCTTTGGGTCGGCTTCGACCGCCGGCTATCTGCTGTGGCGCCTCATTACGTTTATTGCGCCGACCATTTTGGCTGCGCCCCTGCTGGGACTTAAGAGCGCCCACAACGAGAGCATCCATGCGCGCTGGGATCGTGTGATGCGCAAGCTCGGCCGCACGCCTCAGACGCCCTCTGCGCCCACTATGCCGCACCCCACGAATGCTGTTACCGTTGATCCCAAGAAGCGCGCTCAGAAGGCTTCTGGGACCGCTAAGCCGGCTCATAAAGCCTATGTGCGCCAGACAGGCGATGGTATTCGCGTATCTCCGTCGGCACTCAATAAGAAGAAGCATCCCAAGTCGCAGTAGGGCAGTCGTGCGTTCTTCATGATGCGGGGCATATTTGTGCTGTATGGGGGATAATCCTCTTACGTAGATTATCTCTCATCTGTTGATGAATGCTTGCATATCGAAGGGACACGCCCATGGCAACCAGCAAACCGCGTCTTGACCGCCGCATCATTCGCAGCCGTAATGCCATCCTTTCGGCTTTCGAGCGCCTGCTCATGGAAAAGCCGCTGGCAGACATTACGGTGAGTGCCATCGCGCGCGAGGCCAATGTCGACCGCAAGACCTTTTACGTTCACTTTGGTACGGTTGACGGCCTGCTCGATGCCATTGCCGTCGATGTGGTGGAGATGATTGTCGACTCGGTCGAGAAAACGCTTGCTTCTATGGACGGTGACACCAGCGAGCGCGCTCTTGGCGCGGCGGCGACCTTCTTTAAAACCGTTAATGAGGCACTGTGCAACAACTTAGTGCTCAATCGTCAGCTGATCGAGAATATTCCGCTCGATGATTTCATGGCTCGTCTTCGTGCGCCGCTCGAACATGAGATTGCCGAGCGCGATCTGCTGCCCCAAGGTCTCAAGGATGAGATGTTCGACTACTATCTGGCGTTTTTGCTGTCGGGTATTATCGGTATCTATCGCACGTGGGCACTGTCTGACGGCTCGGTTCCTATCGAGCGCGTCTCTGAGGTCGCCAACGATCTGACTCTCAATGGTCTGTCGAGTCTGGAATCTCGCTTGGATTAGGCCTAGTTGGGCTCGTCGGCGTGGAAATCCCTGTTCACGAGGTTCTCCGGCGCCTTGGAGACCTCGCCGGTGTAGGAGCTGTAGCCTGAGGATCCTTAAAAGAAAGTCCAGTTTATTCTTCCCACTCCAAATGGGAATCCTCCGATGCGCCTTCGCATACTCGCATGACCTCGATACCATGCGAGCGTGCGAACTCGACGAGTTCTGCGTTGCGGGCGTTTATGGTGCCGAAGGCGGAGGGGCACACGATAAGGCGCGCGCAGTGGACGAGGAGCTCTTTGGCGCGGGCTATGGTTTTATCCCCAATCGGCTCGAAGGCGCGCTCGGCCACGCATTCCGTCGCCAGGTCGCGCGCGAGCTCGCAGTCGATGTCCCCTTCGTGCAGAACGCCCGCGTAGAACGCCTTGCCCTGTCGGATGAGCTGGCGAAACACAGCCGACCCCGTACCTGCGCCAGCGATGACGAACGTGTGCGCATCGCCGTGTGGGCGCCCAATTTCCACGCTGCCGAAGCGCTCGTTGAAGGTGCCATGTTTAAGGCCGTAGAGCTCGCCAATCGTCTCGCGCGTGAATATGTCCTCGGGTGCGCCGGCGCGGAAGACCCGGCCGTCCTTCACGCAAATCACCTTGTCGGCGCTTTTCTGCGCGAGCTCGAGTTCGTGGATGGACATGATGATAGCCACATTCCGCGATTTCGCAAGGTGGCGAAGTATTCGCAGCAGGTCGATCTGGTAGCGGATATCGAGATACGACGTGGGCTCGTCGAGCACGAGCACGCGCGGATCCTGCGCGATGGCGCGTGCGAGCATGACGCGCTGGCGTTGCCCGTCGCTTATCTGCATGAAGTCGCGCTCGGCGAGCTCTTCCACATGTGCGGTTTTCATGGCCTCGTCGACCCGACTATGGTCGTCGGGCGAGAGTGTGCCCATTCGCCCGGTGTAGGGATGCCTTCCCGCCTCTACGATATCGCGGCAGGTGAGGAGCTCGGTCCGGGGGCGATCTGTCAGCATAACGGCAAGGTTCCTTGCGAACTCCGCCGTCTTCCATCGGGAAATCTCCCGCCCGTCGAGCTCGACCGCGCCGGCAAGCGGTGCCAGATAGCGTGTGATGGTTTTCAAGATGGTCGACTTGCCCGAGCCGTTCGGCCCGATGAGCGCCACGACGTCGCCCGCGCGAACCTCCAGATCGACGCCTTCGACTACGACCTTCTTGTCGTAGCCCGCCGACAGGTCGCTTATGCGGAAAAGCGGCGCTCCGTCAGCCTGCGTTTCGACCGGGGTTTCGAGGTTCGACTCCGCTCGAAGGAGGCGTTCCGCACGCAGTTCCGCACGAGCCGAAAGTGTCTTCTGGCGCTTTCGTGCGAGCTCAGGACTGTCTAAGCATGGAATGTCCCCTCCGAGCGTTTTGGGCCGCGGCACGAATTCCCCCATCTACCTCACCCGCTTCTTCAGCATGAGCGCGATAACCACCGGCGCGCCGAAGATGGCAGTGACGGCGCTGATGGAAAGCTCGACGGGAGAGAACAGCGTGCGCGCGATCAAATCGCAACCCGCGCAGAAGATGGCGCCTCCCAAGAAGCACGCAGGAATCACGCGGATGGGCTTCGACGACTTCAGCGCCGACTTCACGAGATGCGGAACCGCGATGCCTACGAACGACACCGGACCAGCGAACGCGGTCACGCAGGCGGAGAGCATGCTCGCTAGAAGGACGAGCACCACGCGGAAGCGTGCGACGTTCACGCCGACGCTTTTCGCGTAGGCTTCTCCCAGCTGGAAGGCGGAAAGGGGCTTCGATATCGCGAATACGCATGCGCTCACGGTGATCACCACGACCACGATGACCGCGATGTCGTCCCAGCTCGAACCCGAGAAGCTACCCAAAGACCAGTTGTGCAGGTTCACGATGGACTGGTCGTCGGCGAAGGCGATGAGAAAGTTCGTCGCCGCCGAGCAGATGTATCCCACCATGACGCCCGCCACGATGAGCATGGCCATGGAACTTATGCGCCGTGCGATGAGGAGCACGAAGCCGATGGTGATAAGCGATCCCAGAAACGCTGCGGCCACCATGGCCGGCGAGGACATGGCCTGGTTCGCGCCCAGAAGCACGATCATCGTAAGCGCGACGACGAACTTTGCGCCCGAGGAGACGCCCAAGATGAACGGGTCGGCGATGGGGTTGTTGAAAAACGTCTGCAGCAGGAACCCGGAGAGCGAAAGTGCCCCGCCGAGAAGCACGGCTGAAAGCACGCGCGGCAGGCGAATCTCCCAGATGACTTGGCTTTCCATGGAATTGGCCGCGCCGCCCGAAAAGATGCCGGGGATGTGGTCTGCGGGCACGAGCACGCTCCCGATGCACAGGTTGGCCCCGACGAGCACGATGAGGACAACAGCGAGCAGCGCCGTCACGACGCGACACCGCGCGGCGCGCCCCGATTCGTCGTATGCCATGGTAAGCCGGCTTCTCATGGCGCTAGCCGAGCTTCCTCAGATAATGGAAGTCACTCGTGTCATCGCCGGTGAACGCCCCGTGCAGCTCGTCTATAATGTCGGCGGTAGAAGTCATCTGCTGGTACATGTCGGCGCTTGTGACCCAGACGTTGCCGTTCTTTACAGCTTTGAACTGCGACAATAGCGCGTTTTTGCCTACGAAGTCTTTCAAGGTGGCAACCGATTCGTCGATGGTGCCGTTGTAGACGATGATGTCGGCATCCTTCGCCGTCGCGTAGAAGCGCTCCATTTCGAGCGTTACTGACGAACCTGACGTCGACGCCGTCTGCGCGTCATCGAGCGCGTAGTTGCCGCCTGCAAGCTCGATCATCTGCGCCACGTAGTCGCCCGCCCGCCGCGTGACGGCGGCCCCGTTCGAGTTAATGTAGAAATACGCCACGGTTTTACCTGACGACGCGAGCCTCGACGTTTGCTCGACGCGGGCCTTCTGCTCGTTGAACAGGTGCGCGGCCTCGTCTTCCTTGTCGAACAGGACGCCGAAAAGCTTAATCCGCTCGACGCGCCCGAGTGCTTCGGGCTCGCTCGACGACTGTTCGGTGAGCACGACGAGCCCGAGCTTCTGCAGCTTTTCCTTCACATCGGGCGTGTGGTTGATCATGGTGTTCTCGATGGCGAGCGTGCAGCCCGAGGCCGATATTCGCTCGTAGTCGGGCGCGCTGTACTTGCCGCCGTAGGCGATCGCCCCACTTTCGAGTGCGCTTTTGAAGCCCGCGACCGAGCAATCGTCGGCCTTCGTGCCCGACATGAGGATGTTGTCGTTCGCATCGAGCGCGTCGACCAGGCACATCGTCGCCGACGACACGAGGTACACCTTGTTGGCGGGACGCCTTATGACCGCGATGTCGGAGCTCAACCCATCAGGTACCTTCGCATCTTGCGGTACCACGAGGAAGCGCTCCCCGTTCGAAATGCAGATAAGCCGCAGGCCGCCTTCGTACTCGTCGACAGTGAAGTGCTCGGCGTATTCAAGCTGAAGCGCCCCCGTCGGCTCCCAGCCGCAGCCCAAATCGGCGTTGTGGAAGTCGGCCGCGGCGCTTGAAGCCGTTCCCGCAGGGGAGCCGCCGCTTGCATCGTCGCCCGATTTCTCCTTCATGGTGGATGAGTCGAAGTGGAGCGTGTAGTCGATGGTGTGCGGCGTCGACATGGCGACGGTCTCGGCCGACACGGCGATGTCCTCGTCGAGCGTGACGGGTATCTCGAACGTGGAGTTGCCGCCGTCGTTTACGGGCGCGTAGTCCACGCCGTTGACGGTCATTTTGTCGTAGTTCGAACTCGACCAGGTGATGGTCGCGGTGTAGGTGTCGCCATCCTTCACAATTGTGGTGGGTGAGGCGATGCTTGCGCGCCCTGACCCGCCGGAGAGCGAGACGCTCACAGTGTATTCCTGAGAGCCTGCCGTGCCACCGGTCGCGTTCGGGCTCGCACTGCACCCCGCGAAGGGAAGCGCGAACAGGGCGACGAGAACGCAGGCGATCGCGCGCACCGCGATGCTGCGACGCTTCCTGCTTTCCCCCTTGGGAAGAATCGACCGCATGGCGTTACTTCAGTGCGTCGGCGCGCAGATCGACGCCGGCGGATTCGAACACGAGCGTGCGGTCGTACCACTGCTCTTTTCTAATACTCCACGCGGCGCAGGCGGTGTCCTCGTCGAGCGCTTCAACGGGCACGTCGTAGGTGTACTTGCCTTCCGCGTTTTCCACATAGGGGATGAAGTCGGCCTCGCTCGCGGCGGCAGCCTCGTCGCCCGTGCCCATGAAGAGCTTGCCGTAGCCCGTGCCGGAAAGCGTCATCACGCAGTGCATGGAGCCGTTTTCCACGATGAGCTGGGCGTCCACAATCCTGAACATGTTCGAGCTGGAATCTACGGTGATCGGATAGGTGCCGTCGGCCACCTTGTCGGCGGTGATGGGGGCAGCGCTTGCGCCCTCGGGCGCATCGGCCGCCTGTTCGGTCTTTTCCTGGGAATCGGCATCGCTTGCCTTTGCGCTGTCGATTGAATTTCCGCCGCAGCCGGCGAGCGAGAACGCGAAAAGCGCCGCTGACAGGGCGAAGGCGAGGGTTTTCTTCAACATGGAGGGGGTTCCTTTCAATCGCTTCGACCGCCCGCGCCGTGCGG
>DXLY01000010.1:8094-36681 GCA_019414465.1 Collinsella sp. | reverse complement strand
ATATCTTGCTATACTTTGCTATATCTTGCTATATCTTGAGCAAAGGTGGCTCACATGCAAACAAACCCTTTTAAGCCCACAGCAGGTAAAACACCTCCCACGATTATCGGCCGCGAAGATGTACTTGAAGAATTCAGTGAAGGCCTCATCAACGGGCCTGGTGCCCCTGGGCGCCTAATGCGCATAGCCGGCGTCCGTGGAACGGGCAAGACGGTCCTCCTTGACGAGTGCTCACGTTTGGCGCAAAGCCGTGGCTGGACGGTCATAAAAGAGGTCGCAACCGAGGGACTTTGCCAGCGCATTCTCGAACAGCTGCAGCCCGAATTCCAGGCCAAACACGCCAGATTTGAGCCCACCGTAGCTGGCATATCCATCGGCAGCATAGATATTGAGCGAATCGGCCCATCGCTACGCGACGCCATGAGACAGACAATATCCAAGAATGGAAATGGCCTGCTCATCACTCTCGACGAGGTTCAAGACGCAGAGCTCGATGAGGTCCGAACGCTCTCCATTGCGATTCAGCAGGTTATCGGCGAAGACCTTGATATCGCCTTTGTTTTTGCTGGACTGCCTTCGATGATTGAAAGCATCATCAACGGAAAGACACTTACGTTTTTGCGCCGTGCCCTCCCCTTTGATCTGAAGGCTGTGGCAGTAACCGAAGTGTCGTACTCCCTCGAGGAAACCATTGAAGCGTCTGGCATGGAGTTGCAGCCAGGTATTGCCGGCCAACTTGCCGAGGCAACGCAAGGCTATCCTTTCATGATCCAACTCGTTGGATACTACGCATGGCAGTTGGCAAGACGCGCACATACAGCGATTATTGGAGAAGAAGAAGCCGAGCGTGGCATTGCAACGGCACGCGAACGCTTCTGCGCCATGGTGATTGAGCCCGCGCTGCAGCGCATTCCGCCCACGTGCATCGCTTATCTGCTGAGCATGGCGTCTTTGGGGCAGACGAGCTCGACCAGCATGGTTGCCGATGCCCTAAACAAAACGCCTCAACAGGTGAGCTCCGTCCGCAGCCGCCTGTTAAGAGAATCGATTATCGAGGCCCCCTCGTACGGCAAGGTCTCATTTGCTATCCCCTACATGCGCGACTACCTCTACGAGCACAAAGCCGAACTGGAAGTTGAACTGTAGAAACGACAACTGCCCTGCAAGACGAAAACCGTTTTCGTACGGATTTAAAGCAGACGTAAACGGTTTTCGTCTTGATTTGCGTCCGAAATTAAGACGTAAATCGCGCTTTCGTACGCTTATTACCAGACGCAAACTGTTTTCGTCTGTCAATATGTCTGCAATCCAAACGAAAAGAGCCCCGAGCTCATATGAACTCGGGGCTCTTTGTGCCGCACATCTATGAGAGGAGAAATTCGATGTGTACGGGCGCTACCCCATGAAGCCGCCTTGGGATGGCGGCAACCTCGTCGTTCCCCGCCTGATGGGCGTGCTCAAGGCATCCGTCCCCCTCTTTATCGACGTAACGGGCAAAAAAGTTCGTCGAGGAGACCATCCGCACGCACCACGGTGTGGCCGACGCCATTGAGACGCGCAACCCCACCGCCGCTCACGATGCGATGTATCTGCACCTGGTCTACGACCGCAATATGATTGCGGAAGGCACACAAACAAAAGGCATTTAAGGCTCGACAATAATCTTTCTTTGATAAAACGCAGGCAGCGAGCGCTTGCGTTTTATCAAATGGTGCAATGGGGTCAGGTTTACATGCATCAACTTAGCGCAAAGTAACCTGGCCCCCATGCGCCAAGGGGTTGACTAGAGCTCGCAGGCGACCTTGTAGCCGTCGCCGATGGCATCACGGATGTTGCCGCACTTCTGGGCATCGCCCAGCACGTGGGTGGCAACGCCGGCAGCGGCAAGGTCATCGGCCAGCTTGGTGTTGGGGCGGTAGCCCATGGCAAGCACCAGCGTATCGGCACCGGCGATGGTGTGGACCTCACCGTCCTTCTCGTAGCTGATGGTATCCTCGGTAATCTCGGTCACCTTAGCCTCGGTCAGCACGTGGACGCCCTTGGAGAGCATGCGCGTGATGAGCACCGCGCGACCGGCGCCGCCCTCGTTAGCGGCGAGCGTCTTGGTCATCTCGATAACGGTGACATCGCGATTGGCCGGCGACAGGTCGTTGACCAGCGGGGCCAGGTAATCGGCCGTCTCGCAGCCAACGGTGCCGCCGCCCACGATGACGATCTTCTTGCCCGGGAAAGCCTTGCCACCCAGCAGGTCGTCAGCCGTCATAACCTGCTTAAAGCCCTGCATGAAGGCCGGGGCGATGGGCTCGGCACCATAGGCCAGGACAACCTCGTAACCGGCGTAGTCACGCTGAATATCCTCGGCAGAAAGCTCGGTACCAAAGACGCACGTGACGCCGGCCTCGGCCAGACGACGGTACTGATACTTGATCACGCGCGTGAGCTCCTGCTTTGCCGGCGGAACGGCCGCAATGCGCATCTCGCCGCCCGGCTCGTCCTGCTTATCCACGAGCACCACGTTATGACCGCGCTTGGCGGCAATGTAGGCTGCCTCCATGCCCGCGGGACCGGCACCCACAACGAGCACGTTCTTTGCCTCGGCGGCAGGCTCGTAGCCAGCCTCGTCACGCTCCACATCCGGGTTGACGGTGCAGGAGATGCGCTTGCCGAACATGATGCCGTTCAGGCAGCGCAGGCAACCGATGCAGGGGCGGATGTCGTCGGCGTTGCCGGCAGCAGCCTTGTTGCAGAACTCGGCATCGCACAGATTGGCGCGGCCCATCATGCAGATGTCGGCAGCGCCGTCCTCGATCAGCTCCTCGGCGATCCATGCCTCGTTAATGCGGCCGACCGTGGCAACGGGAATGTTGACGTGCTTTTTGATCTCGCGCGAGCAGGCGGCGTGCGAGGCCTGCTGGGTGCCGGCGGCGGGAATCGCAGAGCCACGCTTGATAGTGGTGCCGCCCGACACGTGAATCATGTCGACGCCGGCCTTCTCCAGGCGACGCGAGACGTAGATCATGTCGTTGAGGGTCAGGCCGCCATCGGTGTACTCATCGCCCGAGATGCGGACGTCGATGATAAAGTCCTTGCCGCAGCGCTCGCGAATCTCGGCGATGACCTCGAGCAGGAAGCGCATGCGGGCGTCAAGTGAGCCGCCGTACTCGTCGGTGCGCTTGTTGTAGAGCGGAGTCAAAAAGCCGCCGAGCATACCGTGGGCGTGCGCCGCATGAACCTCGACGCCATCGACGCCGGCCTTCTGCATACGCACGGCAGCGTCGCCAAACTGATGCGTGAGCTCGTGGATCTCATCTACCGTAATGGGGCGCGGCGCCTCGCGAGCATAGGACGGGCCCACAAAGGACGGAGCGATCAGGCGCGGGGTGCCCGGAATGTTAAAGGCCATGTAGGCGGGGTGGAAGAGCTGCGGCATGATCTTGCAGCCGTACTCGTGGACGGCGGCGGCGAGCTTTTCCCAGCCAGGGATAAACGTGTCGTCGTAGCAGCACATGTCACCCGGCAGATAGGTATAGGTAGGCTCGACCGTCACGACCTCGGTGATGATCAGACCCACGCCGCCCTTGGCACGGGCGCGGTAATGGTCGACCAAATCGTCGGTCACATAGCCGTGATCGGCCAGGTTGGTAGACACCGGCGGCATAAAGACGCGGTTCTTGACCTCGGTCGTACCGACCTTGATCGGGCTAAAGAGCATCGGGTAGGCGGAGGACTCCATACAGGGTTCCTTTCATTTGAGCCGCTCGGCGGCAGTTGCTAACGTACCTATCGTATCAGCAACCGCGCTGTACCCGACCGTACACGCTCCCCCGGCTTTTACTCAACCCACAAAAAGTTGCGGTGGAATACGGAGTAGATAAGGCCTTTGACAGCCAAAACGGTCCGTATTTCACCGCAACTGATGGGCGGGGTGGAATTGAGGGCTCAGATAGTCAGTCATGCCCTCATCCGCCACTCCCTCACCTACAGCGCGCCGTCCAGCATAAGGTTCACCTTGAGCACGTTGACCGTGGGCTCGCCGAAGACGCCCAGGAATCGGCCCTTGGTGCACTGGGCGATGATGTCGCGCACCTCGCCTTCGCTCTTGCCCGTGGCCTTCGCCAGGCGCGGTACCTGGTACTCGGCGGCATCGGGGGAGATCTCGGGGTCGAGCCCTGAGCCAGAACACGTCACCAGGTCGACGGGCACGGCATCCATGCCGGCGTCGGGGTTGGAGGCGCGAATCTTCTCGACGCGCGCGTCCACAAGCTGCCGATACTCCTCACTCGCCGGGGACAGGTTGGACGGGGCACCATACGCCATGAGCTCGCCGTCTTCGCCTTCGACAATTGACACGTTCTGGATACGACCCCACATGTGGGCTTCGTCATCGAAGTTCTGGCCGATGAGCTCGGAACCCACGATCTTGTCGTCGACCTTGATGAGCGAACCGTTCGCCTGATACGGGAATGCAACCTGAGCGATGCCGGTCACGACGAGCGTATAGCCCAGGCCGCAGACAACGGTAAACAGCGCGAACACGCCCAGTGCGCGCGATGCAACACCTTTGAACATACAAACCTCCACTTACATAATGCCGCAGAACGCGAGCAGCATGTCGATGAGCTTGATGAATACGAACGGGGCAACGATGCCGCCCAGACCCCACACGAGCAGGTTGTGAGTCAGCAGCTGTCCGGACGGGACCTCGCGGTACTTAACGCCCTTCAGCGCGGCCGGGATTAGCGCGACGATAACGAGCGCGTTATAGATGATGGCCGAAAGAACCGCGAACAGCGGGCTTGCCAGACCGAGGATGTTGAGCGCGCCAAGGCCCGGGTAGATCGGCGAGAACAGGGCCGGAATGATAGCGAAGTACTTCGCCACGTCGTTGGCCACCGAGAAGGTCGTAAGCGAACCGCGGGTCATGAGCAGCTGCTTGCCAATACGCACGACCTCGATGAGCTTGGTGGGGCTGGAGTCGAGGTCGACCATGTTGCCGGCCTCCTTGGCAGCCTGGGTGCCCGTGTTCATGGCCACGGCGACGTCGGCCTGGGCCAGAGCGGGCGCGTCGTTGGTGCCGTCGCCGGTCATGGCGACCAGGTGGCCCTCACGCTGGAACTCGCGGATCTTCTCGAGCTTGCCTTCAGGGGTGGCCTCGGCCAAGAAGTCGTCAACGCCGGCCTCGGCGGCGATTGCCGCGGCGGTGAGCGGATTGTCGCCCGTCACCATGATGGTCTTGATGCCCATCTTGCGCAGGTCGGCGAACTTCTCCTTAACGCCGGACTTGATGATGTCCTTGAGGTACACAACGCCCAGCACGCGGCAGTTCTTGGTCACGACCAGCGGGGTGCCGCCGGCCTTGGCGATGCGCTCGACGGCCTCGTCGCACTCCTGGGAGAACACGCCGCCGGCTGCCTCCACATAGGTGCGCACGGAATCGGCAGCGCCCTTGCGGATCTCATTACCCTCGTAGTTCACGCCGGACATACGCGTTGCCGCGGTGAACGGGATGAACTCCATACCCTTATCCTCGAGCGTGCGGCCGCGCAGACCGAACTGCTCCTTGGCGAGCACGACGATGGAACGGCCCTCGGGGGTCTCGTCGGCCAGCGAGGAAAGCTGGGCGGCATCGGCCAGCTCCGCGGGATCGACGCCGTCGACCGGAATGAACTCGGCGGCTTGGCGGTTACCCAGGGTGATGGTGCCGGTCTTGTCGAGCATGAGGATGTCGACGTCGCCGGCGGCCTCGATGGCGCGGCCGGACATGGCCAGCACGTTGGCCTCGTTCAGACGGCTCATGCCGGCGATGCCGATGGCGGACAGAAGGGCGCCAATGGTAGTGGGAGCCAGGCACACGAGCAGCGCCACGAGCGTGGTCACGGCCGTGGGGTTGACTATGTCGTTAAGACCGACCGAGAAGCAGGAGTAACAATACAGGGCCAGCGTGACCAGGATAAAGACGATGGAAAGGGCCACCAGGAAGATCTCCAGAGCGATCTCGTTAGGGGTCTTCTTGCGCGCGGCGCCCTCGACCATCGCGATCATCTTGTCCAGGAAGCTCTGGCCGGGCTCACTGGAGATCTTGACGATGATCCAGTCGGACAGCACCGTGGTACCGCCGGTAACGGCAGAGCGGTCGCCGCCGGCCTCGCGGACCACGGGGGCGGACTCGCCGGTGATGGCGGACTCGTCAACGGAGGCAGCGCCCTCGATGACGTCGCCGTCGCCGGGAATCTGCTCGCCGGCGCGTACGATCACCAGGTCGCCGCGCGTGAGCTCGGTGCCGGGAACGACGGTGAAGTGCTCCTTGTCCTCAACGGACTCGATGCGATGGGCCTCGACATCCTTCTTGGCCGCACGCAGGGAATCAGCCTGAGCCTTACCGCGGCCCTCGGCAAGCGCCTCGGCGAAGTTCGAGAACAGGTCGGTGAGCCACAGGATGACCGCGATGGCGACCACATAGTAGGTGGGCACACCCGCGTCCCGCACACCGAAGATGGAAGCGACGGCCAGGACGGAGGTCATGACGGCTGAAAGCCACACCAGGAACATGACCGGGTTTTGAATCTGGACGCGAGGATCAAGCTTGGCAAACGAGTCGCGGACCGCGCGGCCCATCATGTCTTTTTGCATAGTCATAAATCTGCGCCCTCCTTTACGCAATCATCTGGAAGAACTCGGCAACGGGGCCAAGCGCCAGGGCCGGGAAGAAGCTCAGGGCACCGATCAGCAGAACGATGAACACGAGCAGGAATACGAACATGCCGTTGGTGGTAGACAGGGTACCGGCGCTCTCGGCGACCTTACCCTTCTCGGCCAGCGAGCCGGCGATAGCCAGCGTACCGATGATGGGCATGAAGCGGGCGAACAGCATCTCGAGGCCGAGCATGACGTTGATCCAGGGAATGTTGCAGTTCATACCTGCAAACGCCGAGCCGTTGTTGCCGCCGCATGAGGTGAAGGCATACAGCACCTCGGAGAAGCCGTGCGCGCCACCATTGTTGAGCTGGTCGGCAAGACCGGGCACCATGCAGGCGATGGCCGAGCACACCAGAATGGCAAACGGAGTTGCCAGGCACAGGACAACTGCCCAGCGCATCTCGCCCGGCTCGATCTTCTTGCTCAGGAACTCGGGCGTGCGGCCGACCATAAGGCCGGCGATGAACACTGTGAGGATGGCGAAGCCGATCATGCCGTACAGGCCGCAGCCCACGCCGCCGAAGACGACCTCGCCCAGAGCCATCTGGAGCATCTGGACAAAACCGCCCAGCGGGGTGTAGGAGTCATGCATGGAGTTAACCGAGCCGTTGGAAGCGGCGGTGGTGTAAGCCGACCACGTGGAGGAGGTGGCGATACCGAAGCGGCTCTCCTTGCCCTCCATGTTGCCGCCGGCCTGGCCGTCGGTCATCTCGATATTGACCGCTCCGCCATCGGCCAGCTGCGGGGTGCCCGCATGCTCGTTGACGGCGATGATGCCGGTGAAGATCACCAGCAGGATGAACATGGCGGCAAAGATGGCCTTGCCCTGCTTGGTGTTCTTGACGCCGATACCGAAGGTGAAGCAGCAGGCAGCCGGGATCAGCAGCAGGCTGGTCATCTCGATGATGTTGGTGAAGGCACTGGGGTTCTCATACGGATGGGCGGAGTTCACGCCGAAGAAGCCGCCGCCGTTGGTGCCGGACTGCTTGATGGCGACCTGAGGAGCCGCAGGACCCTGGGGCAGGAACTGCTCGGTGACCACGCGCGCGCCCTTGACAACCTTGCCGTCGACCTTGACCGTATCGCCCTCGATCTGGGCGCCGTCGATGACGCTCCAGCCGCCGTCTGCATTAGGCTGGACAGCGACGGGCTCTACGAGCTCAGCCTTCTGAGCCGGCTGGAAGTTGGAGATGACGCCACCGGCAGCCAGGCAGATGCCGAACACGAGGTTCAGCGGGATGAGCACATACAGGACGGTGCGGGTGAGGTCGACCCAGAAGGAACCCAGACTCTGCTCCTTGACCTGACGGAAGCCGCGGATCAGCGCGAACATGACCGCAATACCGGTGCCGGCGGACAAGAAGTTCTGCACGGTGAGGCCCATGAACTGCACAAGGTAGGACAGGGTGGTCTCACCGGAATAGGATTGCCAATTGGTGTTGGTTATGAAGGAAGCGGCCGTATTGAACGACAGGTCCCATGACACACCCGGCAGGTGCTGGGGATTGCCTGGCAAGAAGGGCTGAAGCGCTTGGAGTGCCACAAGGGCCACGAGGCCGATCCCCGAAAAGACCAGCACGCTCGCCAGATAGCGCCTACACCCCATCTGCTCTGCCGCGTCGATGCGAAGCAGACGATAGACGCCACGCTCCACAGGAGCAATCACAGGCGACAGGAACGTATGCTCGCCATCCATGATATGGGCCATGAACCGACCGAGCGGAACGGCCAGGACGACGAGCACGGCAAAGTACAAGATGTACTGAATCGCAGCGTCCATAGTTTACGAATCACTCCTCATCAGAATGTAGATGTAATAGATAAGGAGTCCGATGCAGACGACTCCGATAATGGGAATGAGGATGTCCATTACCGCCCCTTTCACGCGCGGTCCGATGTCTCGGACGCCTGCTCTCGCAAGCGCCTGGGGACAGTAAACGCTTCTAGAGATTAAAGAGGCGTGAGGGCCGGGGCTCACGACCTTAAGATGCCGTAAAGATGCAGGTAGAAAGCACTATTGCGGCTGCAGTGCGCCTATACTCGACCTCGCGAGCATACAGTGGCGTCCTCACCGCGTATGCACGCATGGACAACGTTTCAGAAAGGCTACGCTATGCAGCGCGACGCATCGGACACTCGCGTCAATCCAGACCTCATCCTCAAGGCAATTGAGAAAGACGAGGTCGCCGATGACGCTCGAACCAGCCGGGGACACCTCAAGATTTTCTTTGGCTACGCTGCTGGTGCAGGCAAAACCTATGCGATGCTTCAAGCCGCCCACGCCGCCAAGCGGCGAGGTGTCGACGTCGTCGCGGGATACATCGAGCCGCACGAACGTCCGGCAACTGCCCATCTTGCACAAGGGCTTGAGAACGTGCCCTGTAAACTCATCGAGCACAACGGCATTGCGCTCAGCGAGTTCGATCTAGATGCGGCTATCGAACGCGCCCCTCAGCTCATCCTTGTCGACGAGCTCGCCCATACGAATGCGCCGGGGTCTCGCCACGACAAACGCTATCAAGACGTCGAGGAACTTCTACATGCAGGCATCGACGTCTATACGACCGTGAACGTTCAGCATATCGAGAGCCTAAACGACATGGTTGCATCCATCACCGGCGTTGTCGTGAGCGAACGAATCCCCGACCGAATCTTCGATGATGCCGACCAGGTCGAGCTCGTTGACATAGAGCCCGAAGACCTACTTGAGCGCCTTCGCGCCGGCCTCGTCTACCGTCCCGCACAAGCCGAGCGAGCGCAACAGCATTTTTTTACCGTCGAGAACCTCACCGCACTCCGAGAAATCGCGCTGCGCCGCTGCGCCGATCGCACCGGCCACCTCACAGACGCCGCACGCGTGCTGGGAAACCGTGACTACTACACCAGGGAGCGTATCTTAGTCTGTGTCTCCCCGGCGCCGACCAATCCCCGCATCGTCCGTGCCGCCGCACGCATGGCGAAAGCGTTTCGCAGCGAGCTCGTCGCCCTGTTCGTAGAGAGCCCGCGCACGCAAGCCATGAGCGATGATGAGCGCGCCAAGCTTGCAGCCAACATCGCCCTAGCCGAGCAGCTCGGAGCACATATGGAAACCGTCTATGGCGACGACATCGCGTTTCAGATCTCCGAGTTCGCGCGCCTGTCGGGTATTTCGAAGATCGTCATGGGGCGCACGGGCGAGCGCAGCAGCGTCCGTCAGGCCCTCTTCGGCCGCAAATCTCTCGTAGAACAGCTCATAGCATTCGCCCCGAACCTCGACATTTACATCATTCCAGACCAGTCGACTCCGCCCTCCCGGCCCAAAGGACGCCGCCGCGCGCTCGCCCTGCAGCCGCCCAGCAGCCGAGACGCGCTTCGCACGCTGGCCCTCTCTCTTGTCGCCACGGCGATCGGCACGGCTTTCCGCCATCTGGGATTTGCCGATTCCAGCATCATATCCCTCTATATCCTCACGGCCCTGCTGACCGCCGTCACCACGACGGGGCGTATCTGCACGATCGTATCGAGCGTGCTCTCTGTAGTGCTTTACAACTTCTGCTTCGTCGCGCCTCTGTTTTCGCTCGCCAGCTACGACCGAAGCTATCTGGTCACGTTCGGCATCATGTTCGCTACCGCTATGGTCGCCGGCGAGTTAACTGCACGCATCGCCGACAACGCCCGTACCTCAGCCGAGAACGCATTCAAAACGCGCGTACTCCTCGAAACGAACCAGCTCTTGCAGCAAGCCCATAGCGCGGAGGAGTGCGCCCGCGTCACCATGAACCAACTCATCAAACTGCTAAAACTCGACGTGGTCTTCTACTCCGCCGAACACGGCACGCTCGGCAAGGCGCTCTATGAGTCCGCTGGCACCGAAAACCGATCCGCGTCGCTGCTCACCGACTACGAGCGCGCCGTCGCAACCTGGACCTGCACCAACAACAAGCGCGCGGGCGCAAGCACGCGGACCCTGCCCGAGGCGCGCTGTCTCTACCTCGCGGTTCGCACCGGCGACAAGGTATTCGGTGTTATCGGCATCGCCCTGGAGGGGCGCGAGATCGAAGCCTTCGAGCATTCGATCGTCCTATCTATCGTAGGTGAATGCGCCTTGGCGCTCGAAAGCGACCGGGCGGCGCAAGAGCGCGAAGAGGCTGCGGTCTTGGCAAAAAACGAGCAGCTGCGCGCCAACCTTTTGCGCTCCATCGGCCACGATTTGAGGACACCCCTCACGGCTATATCCGGATCTGCGGCAATCCTTCGGAAGAGCGACGAGAAGCTCAGCCTCGAACAACGCTGCGATCTTGCCGATGCCATCTACGACGACTCCCTCTGGCTTATCGATACCGTGGAGAACCTCCTCGCCATCACACGCGTCGAGGACGGCACCATTCGCCTCAACTTCACGTCCGAGCTCATCGACGAGGTCATCGAGGCCGCCCTCAGCCATGTCGCCCAAGCATCGCATGGACGTTCCGTCACCATCGAGCACACTGACGACATCCTGCTGGTACGCATCGACGTCCATCTCATCATGCAGGTGCTTACGAATCTCATCATGAACGCCTTCAAATACACACCCGAGGACTCGACTGTCACCATCAGCGCACGTCGCGAGGGCGCGTTCGTCGTGGTGGACGTCGCAGACGATGGACCGGGTGTGGCAGACTGCGACAAGCCTCATATCTTTGAGCGCTTCTTCACCTCAAGCAATACGCAGCCCGTGGATTCGCGTCGAAGCATCGGCCTTGGGCTGTCGCTCTGCCGCTCCATCGTGGAGGCGCATGGCGGCGTCATCGAAGCTCGCGACAACCACCCCCATGGGGCCGTCTTCCGTTTTACCCTGCCCGCCGAGGAGATCGAGATTCATGAATAATGCCGCTAAGCCACGCATCCTCCTGGTCGAAGATGACCTGACCGTTCAAAACCTCGTTTCGACCGCGCTTGACCTCCACGGCTACGTCGTGAGCAAAGTTTGCAACGGCCAGGCCGCCATCATGGATGCGGTGTCGCACGGCCCCAGCCTCATCATGCTCGACCTCGGCCTTCCCGACATTGACGGTATCGAGGTCATCACGAAGATCCGAAGCTGGTCGGCAGTCCCCATTATCGTCATTTCGGCGCGCACCGAAGATTCCGACAAGATTGCAGCACTTGACGCAGGGGCAGACGACTACCTCACCAAGCCCTTTTCTGTGGATGAGTTGCTCGCGCGCGTCCGTGCGAATTTGAGGCGCTCCTCGATGGCGTCGAGCGAGTCGACAGAAGCGAGCACGTTCGACAACGGTCCGCTGCATATCGACTACGCCGCGGGATACGCGACGAAAGACGGACGCGAGCTCTCGCTCACCCCAACCGAGTACAAATTGCTCGTCCTTCTGGCGAAAAACGTCGACAAGGTGCTCACCCACACCTTCATCACCCGCGAGATATGGGGCACGAGCTGGGACAGCGATCTGGCGAGCCTGCGCGTGTTCATGCGCACCCTGCGCAAGAAGATCGAGGCAGACCCCTCTCACCCCAAGATGATTCAGACGCACATGGGCGTCGGGTACCGCATGCAGCGTCTCTAGCCCACCCCACAAAAAGTTGCGGTGGAATACGGAGTAGATAAGGCCTTTGACAGCCAAAACAGTCCGCATTTCACCGCAACTGATTTAACGATGCCCAAAATTACTCTTCAACTCGCCGCGCTCTCCCCCAAATGTACAAAGCGCCCCGCGGGCGGATGCTCGCAGGGCGTCTGGATGACGGGCCTTACTTGATACCGCGGCCCAAGTCTTCGGCGATTTTGTCCACGCCCTTAAGTGCGGCACAGGTCTTTTTGTTGGAGCAATGCCCCGTGCAAACGCCACCCTGAGCGCAGTCGGCGCAGGTGCCCTTGCGGTAGATGCGCACGCACACGGCGACAAACGCAATACCGATAACAGCCAGTACAACAATATCGATAGGTGCCATAGCAAGCCTCCTCTAGTTAACCACCACTTACTTTACCCCATTCTCCACCTGCCAAAAAGGGACAGGTTTGTTTTGGTCGGTTTTATCTGCGGAAACGCCACATCTTACTTCTGGAGCAAAGCAATCTGTCCCCCATTGCACCAAAAAGCCCGAGTGTCACTGGGACACCCGGGCTCGTGGAAAGGGGCTAATCCTTATTTGGACTTAAGCGGAAACTGCGGCGGAAGAGGTGTTGGTCTCGTCCTCGTCGGTCCAAGCATGCTTGGGCATGGGACGGAAGATCTGGAAGAGCATCGCAGCCAGCAGCACGATGGCCACAACCGTCCAGATACCAAACTGCCCAAGAACAAGCAGGTTATAGAACTGGTTGATGAACAGGCCGATGACCCAAGCAAAGGCACACTCGTAGCCGATGGCAATCGCGGTCCACTTACCGGAGTTCATCTGGTTACGGATGGTGCCGATAGCGGCAAAGCACGGAGCGCACAGCAGGTTGAAGGCACCAAAGGCGACGCAAGCGCCCATGGTCGGGAACATAGCCGCAAACGCGGTCCACAGGCTCGGGTCGGTCTCGCCGGCGTCGGCAACGGACAGCAGCGAGCCGGCGGTGGCGACAACGTTCTCCTTGGCAACGAGACCCGAGACGGTCAGTGCGGTGGCCTGCCAGGTGCTAAAGCCGAGCGGGGCGAAGATCCAAGCGACCAGGTTGCCGAACATGGCAAGCACGGAGTAATCCATGAACTCCTCGGGGATGCCCTCCATGGAAGGCAGGTAGCCAAAGGCGCCGTTGTAGCTACCAAAGTTGGAGAGGAACCAAACGACGACGGTGGACGCAAAGATGACCGTGCCGGCCTTCTTGATAAAGGCCCAGCAGCGCTCCCATACATGCAGCGCCCAAGAGCGGATTGCCGGGAAGTGATAGGCGGGAAGCTCCATAACGAACGGCGTCGGGCGACCGGCGAAGAGCTTGGTCTTCTTGAGCATGAGGCCCGAGGCGATGACGGCAAAGACGCCCAAGAAGTAGAACAGCGGGCTGATCCATGCGGCGGTGGTGGAAGAATCGCCGATGATGGAACCCATGAGCAGGGCGATGATCGGCAGCTTGGCACCGCAGGGAATAAACGTGGTGGTCATGACCGTCATGCGGCGGTCCTTCTCGTTCTCGATGGTCTTGGTGGCCATGACGCCGGGGACGCCGCAGCCCGAGGACACGAGCATGGGGATAAAGGACTTACCGGACAGGCCAAAGCGGCGGAACACGCGGTCCATGATGAAGGCGACGCGGGCCATGTAGCCGCAGTCCTCCAGGAAGGACAGCATCACAAAGAGCAGGAACATCTGCGGGACGAAGCCCATGATGGCGCCGATGCCAGCCACGATGCCGTCGCAGACCAGCGAATCGACGAGGCCACCGTCCTCGGTACCGCCCGCCACGAGAGCGTCATGCACCGCGGTGGTGATACCCGGGACATAGGGGCCGTACTGTGCTGGATCGACCGAGTCGGCGTTGTCGCCCGCAGCCTCAACAGCTGCGTCATAGGCGTCGCGACCCTGACCGAGCACGTACCAGCCGTCGGTGCCGAAGAGCTGGTCGTTGGTGAAGTCGGTCACCGTGCCGCCCAGGGTGGAAACGGCGATGTAGTACACGCAGAACATGATGACCACAAAGATCGGCAGGCCCAGGATACGGTTGGTAACCACGCGGTCGATCTTCTCGGAGGTGCTCATCTTGGCCGGAGCCTTGGTCATGCACTCGTCGATAATGTGGGCAATCACGCCATAGCGCTCGCCGGTGATGATGGACTCGGCGTCGTCGTCGCAATCCTGCTCGCACTGGGCGACCAGCTGCTCGACGCGAGCGGCCTTCTCCTTGGTGAGGTTGATGAGCTTGCAGGCGTCCGCGTCGCGCTCAAACAGCTTGACAGCGTAGTAGCGACGCTTGTTGGCGGGAACGCTCGCCGGCAGGTTGTTCTCGATGTGGTCCAGAACGTCCTCGATGGAGGAATCGAACTTGTGCTCCGGCACCTGGCCCTTGGAAGCAGCAGACTTCTTGACCTGCTCGAACAGCTCCTTGATACCCTTGTTTTTAAGGGCCGAGATCATCATGACCGGGCAACCGAGCTTCTTGGAAAGCTTGTCCGTGTCGATCTTGTCGCCGTTCTTCTCGACCAGGTCGGCCATGTTGAGGGCGACGACCACGGGCAGGCCGGTCTCGATAACCTGAAGCGCCAGGTACAGGTTGCGCTCGAGGTTGGTGGCATCGACCACCTGGACAACGACATCGGGCTCGCCGCTCATGAGGTAGTCGCGCGAGCACTGCTCCTCGGGGCTGTAGGGGGAAAGCGAGTAGATGCCGGGGAGGTCTGTAATCGTGACGTTCTTGTCACTCAGGAGCTTGGCTTCCTTTTTCTCAACCGTGACGCCGGGCCAGTTGCCAACGTAGCCGTTGGCGCCGGTGATCAGGTTGAAAAGCGTGGTCTTGCCGCAGTTGGGGTTACCCGCCAGCGCGACATGGATCTGAGAATCCGCCATTCAATCCTTCTTCCTTGTGTGCCCGCGCTGCTTTCTCCGCACGGGCTGGATAATGTGCTTCAACATTGCAAATTTAAGTTAGAAAAACCTAACTTTATCTGCATAAATAGTTGCCGCGGGCCCTTACTGGACCTCGACGACGGCAGCCTCCTCCTTGCGGATGGAAAGCTCGTAGCCGCGCACGTTGATCTCGACCGGATCTCCGAGCGGTGCAACCTTAACGACCTTGAACGAAGTGCCCTTGATGAGCCCCAGGTCCATAAGGTGACGGCGAAGCGCGCCCTCGCCGTGAAGCTTGACGATGGTAGAGCTCTCGCCCACCTTAACGTCACCCAACGTCTTCATATTCTTTTCCCCCTTTCAGCTTTTATGAAATGCTGCGAACTAACCGACGGTCATGATGTGCATGGCGACCTTGGTATCGATACCAAAGCGTGCGCCCAGCACGGTGACGATGATATTGGCGCCACTCGAGCTCACCACGTGAACCTCACTGCCCTCGACAAAGCCGAGGTCCTTGAGGTGGTGCTTCATATCCTCATTGCCCTTTACACGAGACACGCGCACGGTTTCGCCCGCTTTTACCATCGAAAGCGGCATAGCCGGCATCTGCGGTCCGCAAGACATGAGTGAGCTCCTAACGTCGGTTCGTCCTCAACATCGACGCAGCAAAAGTTAACCACGTCTATGTTCGCTATAGTAAACTAGCACGTGGTTAACTTTTTGGAAAGGGTTCCTATTCAGTTTTCGAAAAAGTTTCCCATATGAAACAGATGTGACAAAGGGACTGTCCCTTTGTCACATTGTTGCGCTTAGAGCGATAGGTTTCTGATCGACGTGACGCAGGAAGCCTCGTCTACGCCCGAAACGCGGAAGATGATGTCCTCGCCGCACTCGCCGTAGAGAGCCATGAGCCCCATTACATCGCGGCCGTCGGTATGGCGATCGCCGATACTGACCGATACGTTGCTACGATGCTTGGCAATGATGTCGTAAAGCAGCGCAACCGGGCGGGCATGCAGTCCCAACGGATCTTTAATCGTCTTTGTAAACTCGACCATGTCCCCTCCCGCGGCATCGCGCATTCGGCCGGCAAACCCAGCCACGTGGTAGTTATTGTAGCGTTAGATGCTTGTCGAGAGCTCCTCTGAACACCTCGTGGGCAAAAAGTGGCAAATATGAGTACTGTCACCAATTTAGTAGCAGCAAAATCGAGAGCAAAGTGCCTACTTTGAGCGATTCGAAGAGGTTGAAAGCCGTCAAAACGCCCTTTAAAGGGGGTTAGATAAATTGATTTTGAGCCCATTTTCGCTCAGAACGGGCCGAAAAATATGACACCTCTTTTGCAACAGTACTCATATTTGGCATTTTTTGACCACGGGATCCAAAACCATGTCCCAAAACACAAAAGGAGGGGCCTCGTAAGGCCCCTCCTTAGGAAAGGGAATCGATTTATTCCACAGCCGCAGATTAATCCTAGCCGCTACTCCATCATGTCGAGGACGGAGGGGCGAAGCTCGCTCTCGGCAGCCTCGGGATCGGTCTCGCGCAGGCGGTTGATGTAGCGGTTGTACCACATCACGGCAAGGCCCAGGAAGATAACTACACCGCCAACGTTGTAGACCAGTGTCAGCCACAGAGGCTGATCGAGCGGAATGGTGCCGCAGATAAGCACGAAGCAGAAGACCACAAGCAGGAATGCAGCAATGACCAGGCCAAAGGTGCGCGAACCCATGCGGAAGCCACGGGGAGCAGCGTCGAAGTTCTTGCGCAACATAAAGTAGGCAAGCAGGATCAGCAGCGGCGGGAGCAGAGCGGTGGCAGCCGTCATGTTGGTGACGATCATGAGCAGGTCGTCGAGGTTACCGGAGCCCAGGGCCGGGATGATCAGGATGGGGACGACGATGGCGAACTGCAGCCAGGCAGCGCGGGCAGGAATGCCGTGCTCGTTGAGCTCGACGATCTTGCTACCAAAGACGCCCTTGGGGATCTCGGTGAAGAATACCTTGATGGGAGCGGAGGTCCACATCATGAGGGAGCCCAGCGTAGCGGCGAGTAGGATCAGGCCGATGACGCGCGTAGACACTTCCATGGGAATGCCAAAGTGGGCAAAGACAGCGCCGAACACGTCGAAGATGCCGGTGGAGATGGCAACGCCGCCCTCGGGGATGAACAGGTTAACCAGCAGCGAAGCGCCTGCATACAGAAGGCCGATGGTCAGGCCGGCGATAACGACGGTGCGCACGAAGGCCTTGACGCCGCCCTTAAGGTCGTTAAGGAACACGCCGACGGACTCAGCGCCGCCAACGCCCTGGATGATCCAGGCAAGCGTACCGAAGAAGCCCCACGCAGTTGCGAAGTTGCTCATGTCGGGAGCCATGTTAGCGGGAGTAGGAGCCGTAGCGAACTCAACGCCGCCAAAGGCAGCAGCCAGGGACAGCAGGATGAACACGGCGGTCAGGCCGAGAGCCGCGGTCGAACCGAAGGAGGAAATGGAGCCGATCCACTTAGCGCCCTTGGTCGAAACCCACGTGGCGATAGCAAAGACGACGATCTCGATAATGGTGATCCACAGCTGCGAAAGCTCGGCGTTGGCACCAAAGAACACGTAGCTCGCGTAGATGATGACGTTGGGCAGGACGGACGCAAAGAAGAACAGGTTAACGAACCAGTAGCTAAATGCCGTCAGGAACGCCCAGCGACCACCCATCGAGGTCTTGACCCAGGCGTACACGCCTGACTCGGAGTCCTTGTTAAGGCCGACGAACTCGGCGGTAACCAGGGTATAGGGGACAAAGTACAAAAGCGTGGCGAAGAAGAACGACGGCGCGGCTGCCAAGCCGATAGCCGCATTGTTGTTGATGATGTTCTTGATACCGAACACGGCGGCAACCGTCATGCCCAGCAGAGCGAACGAACCGATCGTTCCTCGTTTTTCAGAGCTCATAAGCCCTCCCAATCATCCGTTATATCTCATCTAAAACCGTCCGGACTGCAAGTGCAAACACGGACGGCGCACCTGCTAAGGGGAATGGGGAAAAGGGAGTCAACAAAGCCATCCCCCTTAACGGCGCGAAGCAAACGTCCAGGTGGACGAATACTACTTGTTGGGGAAGGAATATCCTTCAACCGTCACGTGCAGCACCACGACGCGGGGATCCGTGGCATCGGACACGACACGGTATGCCTCGTCAATTTCGACGACGGCAACGCCGCCGGCGGGAATCGTCACGGTCTCCCCCGTACCCTCAAAGCGCTCGCGATCATCGATATCGCTGTAGGCGCAGGTGCAGGTGAGGCCTCCCTTGGGGGCAACCTCGACGGTCAGGTCGCCGTCGAGCGGAGCGAGCACGGCATGGTAGCGACGGTGACCGACTAGATCGGCGGTAGCCGCCTCGTGGGCGTTCACCCACCAATACACCAGCGAGTCGCCGATGGAGTACGCCACATCGTGCTGCAGTTCAGAAACGCCGTCGAGCGCCTGTCCGGTACGCATCCACTTCTTGACGGACTTCATCTGAGCGTCGAAATCGGCACGCGAGTTAAAGACATGCATGACTTATGCCTCCTTAATGGGTGCCAGTGCCTGAGCCAGATCGGCAGACGTCAGCGGTCGCAGGGACACCTCAAAGCTGAAGCTCTCAAAACGGGTGCGATAGGAATCGAGCACCTCGGAACCCCAAGAGTTCGAACCAAGGCCGAGCAGCTGGTCGTTGATGTTGACCGTAACTGTGTCGCCCTTGACAAGGTCGTAGACGTGCTTGGCGTTATCGATGGCCTCGCAGCTATAGGGCCATGCCGAGAACGAGAATGGGTTGGAAGCGGCGTCGGCCGGACGGGTCACCAGCACGCCGTCGCCGTGGCTGGAGCGCAGGGCAACCCAGCGGGTACCCTCGCGGTTGGCGCAGTCCTGAGGCATAACGTAGGGCGTGAACATATCGTCGACCGTGGTGCGGTAATGACCGACCGGGTTGGCGCGCAGCGAGTCCGGATAGTTCTCGCCCGGGCCGTGGCCATACCACTCGACGGCGCGATCGCAACCGGGGACCTCGAAGGAGATGCCGATGCGCGGGATGATGTCCGAATAGTCACCGTAGGGCTCGCCGGAAACCTTGAGGTCAACGCGTCCGCTCGGAAGCACGGTGTAGACAAGCTCGACGCGCATGCCGAACGCGCGGACGGGAGGAGCGATACGCTGGCTCACGGTAACGACGACCGCATTGCCGTCCTGCTTCCAAGAAACCTTGCGGGTAGACGTCTGCATCACATCGATGAAGTTGTCCTTCCACAGTGAGTCATACTCCTGGGCGTGGTTATCGACGAGCGGATGCCAAAAACCAACCTGGGGACCGGAGGCCATGACGTCGCGGCCGGATGCCTTCCACTCGCTCACGGTACCGTTTACCTTGCTGAAGGTCAGCTCGCCGTTGAGGGAGCGAATGCGGATTTCCTGCTCGGTCTCCTCGACCGTAAGCTCAGGACGAGTGGGAGCCGCGATGGCTGGCGCCGGATGGTTTGCGATGGCAAACTGGCTTGCGCCCAGCTGGAACATCGGCTCGCACCAGACGTGAGCGGCCATGGTGTAGGCGCGCACAGTCAGTAGGGTCTCGCCTACCGCGACCTCGCGAATCACCAGCGGAAGCTGGACGGACTCGCCGGGGGCAACCGCACCGGGCATGAGCGTCTTGCGGCAAACCACGTCGCCGTCCACCAGGGTCTCCGCCGACAGGCAAACATCCTCGAGGGTGGTAAACCAACGCTTGTTGGTGACGGTCAGCTCGCCCGCCTCGGCATCGTAGGCCATGCGAACCGGGCAGATAACCTGACCATACTCAGTGAGGCCCGGGCTCGGCTGCTGCCAAGGGAACACCATGCCATCGATGCAGAAGTTGCTGTTGTTGGGGTAATCGCCGTTGTCGCCACCATACATATCGTAGGCAACACCGTCCTCGGTCACAGCAGCCAAACCGTGGTCGCACCATTCCCAGATAAACTGGCCTTGGATGCAATCCCAGCGATCGAAGACCTCCTGATACTCGGACAGGCCTCCGGGGCCGTTGCCCATGGAGTGACCGTACTCGCAGTTGATGCGCGGCTTGGGGAATGGATGCTCACCAAAGTCGTTCATCTGCGACACGCGGGAGTACATGGTGGAGATAACGTCGACGGTATCGGCGTTGCGATCCTCCTCGTAGTGGACCGGACGACCGTCGAGCTCGTGAGCCTTGGCGTACATCGCGCGGATGTTGCAGCCATAGCCGCTCTCGTTGCCCATCGACCACATAATGATGCAGGCGTGGTTGCGCTCCTGCATCACCAGGCGCTCGATGCGGTCGACGTAGGCCGGCTCCCATGCCGGATCGTCGGTGACCAGGGCGATATTGCCGATATTCTCGAAGCCATGGCTCTCCATATCGGTCTCGGCGACCAGCATGATACCGTATTCGTCGCACAGCTCGTAAAAGCGCGGGTCGTTGGCGTAGTGGGACGTGCGCACCGCGTTGATGTTGTGCTGCTTCATGAGCTCCAGGTCGCGGCGCATGCGATCGAGGCCCACGGCGCGGCCCTTGTGATCGTCGTGATCGTGGCGGTTGACGCCATGCATCTTAAAGTAAGTGCCGTTGAGGTAGATATGATTGCCCTCGACCGTCACCTCGGCAAGACCCTGGCGATGTGGGACGTACTCGCTGACCTGGTCACCGTCGTAGACCTCAAACGTAAGGTCATAGAGGAAGGGGTCCTCGGGATTCCAGAAGTGGGCATCGGTCACGCTGCACTCGGCATGGCCGTCGACGCACTCGCCCGTAGCCACCACGTTCTCGCCATCGCTGAGCGTAAACACGACGCGGGAAGCGCCCTCGGCCACCGTATCGAGCGTAATCAAAGCGGTATCGCCCTCGCGGTGCGTGCGGAACCTAAAGTCGACCAGGTGCGCGGCGGGACGCTGCATAAGGTACACATCGCGGAAGATGCCCGATGCCCACCACATGTCCTGGTCCTCGATATAGCTGCCATCGCTGTACTGCAGAACCTTGACCGCAAACAGGTTGTCGCCCTCGACAAGCGCGTCGGTCACGTCGAACTCGGCAGACAGGCGCGAACCCTTGGTCATGCCGATAAACTGACCGTTGACGTACAGCTCGCCATAGCTCTCGATGCCGTCAAAGCGAATGATCTCGCGAGCGCCGGCAGGCACGGCGGGAAGGTTGACGATGCGCTGGTACACGCCCGTGGGATCGTCAGAGGGAACGAACGGCTGATCCACCGGGAACGGGAAGCCCTCGTCGGTGTAGGCAAGGTTGCCATAGCCGTCTACCTGCCACAGGTGCGGAACCTCCACGTGATCCCACTCGGGCTCGTACGTGGAGAGCTCCTCGTTGGAGACGGCAGCGGGGCCCTCAAAGAGGCGGAACTGCCACGAGCCGGACAGCTGGACAAACCCGCGCGACAGCTCGCGGCTGTACGTTGCAGCGAGATCGGCGGTCTCGTAACCCGTAAAGTACGCATGGGGTGCCAGGCGGTTCCTGTGGGTGAGCGCTTGGTTTTCCCAATCGTTAATGGCGTCCATGGTGATGCTCCTTCGTCATCGTAGTGATTCTTGTGCAACCGGTTGTCCTTATCTTACGGGCGATGCAAAAAACTGTGCAACCGGTTGTCCGCTGAACGGTCGATTTGGCCGGGTTAACGGTGCAACCGGTTGTACAACCGCGACACTTATGTCACCCTGAGTATCGAAACTCAGCGCAAGACATCGTTCTTAAGCTCGTAGGCAACCCCCACGCCCGCTGATATCTCACCCATACGAGACGTATTCGATTGCGGCTTGGTTGCAAAACGACACCGGTCACCGGATATCATGAACGCTGTTCAGGCGCACTATAGTAAGCTGTATCCGCACCAGCCCGTATCAGCGACAACATCGACCGCATTTTCCAGGAGACGCCATGACCCAACCAGTTCGCACCGCACCTACGCTTGCCGAGGTTGCCGCAGCTGCCGGCGTGTCGCGCTCCACGGCATCGCGCGCTCTCAACGATTCGCCCCGCATTAGCGAGGAAACCAAAAAGCGCGTCCGCGCGGCGGCCAAGGAAGTCAATTTTGTCCCCAACGCTCGTGGCCGAGCGCTCGCTGTCGGGCGCACGGAAATCATCGCCGTACTCGTGACCGAGCCCCTGAGTGAACTCTTCAGCGACCCCACCTATAGCGAGTTTTTGAGCGGCATTACCGAGGAACTGTCGGAGTCGTCCTATCTGCCCGTTATCTTGCAGGCGTCTTCTACGCATGAGCGCAACCGCGCACGCGAGCACTTTGAGCGCCGCTCGTTCGACGCCGTGATCGACGTCTCCCCCTACAAGGGCAGCGAGCTGCTCGAGGTACTGCGCGAGCTGGGCGTACCCACCGTGTTGTGCGGCCAGCTCGAGGGCCACCCCTATCGCGATGTGTTTTCGACAGTCTACTCTGACGACGAAGAGGGCGGACACTTTGCGGCACTCGCCATGAAGGAGCGCGGGCGCAAAGATATCGTCGCCGTGTTGGGACCGCAAGACAACCCCGCTGTTGTCGACCGCCTGCGCGGCTACCGCGCCGTCTTGGGCGAAGACCTCCCAGACGCAAACGTTATCTATACCGGCTGGAACAACGGAGACGGCTATCAGGCCATGCACCAGATCCTCGCGCGCGAGATCGCTTTCGATGGCGTGCTCTGCGGATCGGACCGTATCGCGGCTGGCGTCATCACCGCACTCAACGAGGCAGGCCTATCCGTTCCGGCGGACGTTTCTGTCGTCGGCTTCGACGATCACGAGATTGCGACGCGCTGCGTCCCCGCGCTCACGACCGTCCGCCAGCCCCTGCGCGAAGAAGGCCACATGGCCGCCAACATTGCGCTCGACATGATTAAGGGTGCCGAGCCAACCACCTCCGTGATGCACATGCAGCTGATCCAGAGAGACTCGCTATAAGAAACTGGGGCAGGCTTTTCGCCAGACAGTTGTTGCGGAAAGCCTGTCCCGTTTTGAGCGCTCGTTCTGGGGCACAGTTTCCGTTAGACAGCTCAACCGGAAACTGTGCCCCATTATTTTGCCGAATTCTGGGTCGCGCTTTCCGCGACGCCCGGTCATCCCAAGCCCTCTCAACCTCGGCGCATAAAAAACGAGGGAAGGCACGCGTCCTTCCCTCGTTACGGGCAATATGTAGCCGCTCGCCTACATCAGGCGCAGGCTGACGTCCTTGAGCTGGGCGCCGCTAACGGCACTCGGGGCGCCCGACATAAGGTCAGAGCCGCTGGCCGTCTTGGGGAACGCCATGACGTCGCGGATGGAGTCGGAACCGGTAAGCAGCATGCACACGCGGTCCAGCCCCAGAGCGAAACCGCCCATCGGGGGCGCACCAAACTTGAGGGCCTCCATGAGGAAGCCGAACTGAGACTCGGCGCGCTCCTCGGTAAAGCCCAGGAGCTTGAGCATGGACATCTGCATCTCGGCGTTGTGGATACGCATACCGCCACCGCCGGCCTCAAAGCCGTCCATGACAAAGTCGTAGGTGCACGAACCGGCTGCCAGGGGATCGGCCTCGATCTTGGCGATGTCGGTCTCGGTCGGCAGGGTAAAGGGCTGGTGCTCGGCAGCATAGGCCTTGCGATCCTCGTCCCAATGGAACAGCGGGAAGTTGACGACCCACAGGAAGTCGTGACCCTCGCGCTTGATCTCAAGCGCATTGGCCATGTGCGAACGCATACCGCCCAGGATCTCATCAGAGAGCAGGCGCGGGCCGGCGGCGAACATCACAAGGTCGCCGGGCTCGACGTCCATGCGCTCGCGCAGAGCGGCCATCTCCTCGTCCGAGAAGAACTTGACGATGGGGCTGTTGATGGAGCCGTCCTCGCGGAAGGCGATCCATGCCAGGCCCTTGGCGCCAAACGTGGAGGCCACGCCGGCGAGCTTATCGATCTTGGCACGTGCCCAGGCACCGGCGCCCTTAGCGTTGATGGCCTTGACGACAGAGCCCTCCTCATTTGCGGCGGTCGCAAAGACCTTGAACTTGGAGTTGGCAAAGATGTCGGTCAGGTCGACCAGGTGCATGCCATAGCGGGTATCGGGCTTGTCGGAGCCATAGGTGTCCATGGCCTCCCAGTAGTCCATGCGACGCAGCGGCGTGGGCATCTCGACGCCCATGCGACCGAAGGCATCGGCAAGAACCTCTTCGAGCGCGCTCATGACATCGTTCTGGTCCACGAAGGACATCTCGATATCGACCTGGGTGAACTCGGGCTGACGGTCGGCACGCAGGTCCTCGTCGCGGAAGCACTTGGCAACCTGGTAGTAGCGCTCGACGCCACCGACCATGAGCAGCTGCTTCAGAAGCTGCGGGGACTGCGGCAGGGCGTAGAAGTTGCCCGGCTGGATGCGGCTGGGAACGATGAAGTCGCGGGCGCCCTCGGGCGTGGACTTGAACAGGGAGGGCGTCTCGACCTCCATGAACTCACGGTTGTGCAGTGCCTCGCGAATGGCAAAGGTAAAGTCGGAGCGCAGCTTGAGGTTGGCCATCATCTCGGGACGGCGGAGGTCCAGATAGCGATAGCGCAGGCGGGTGTCCTCGCTGGTCTCGATGCCGTCCTCGATCTGGAACGGCGGGGTGACGGACGTGTTGAGAACCTCGGCGTGGTCGGTCAGGACCTCGATCTCGCCGGTCGCGAGCTTGGTGTTGGTGGTCTCCTCGCCACGAGCGCGCACGACGCCGTGGATCTTGATGGGCCACTCGGGACGCATAGTCTCGGCGATCTTAAAGGCGTCGCCGTCAGAGTGCTCGGGGTCGAAGGTGAGCTGCGTGATGCCCTCGCGGTCGCGAAGGTCGCAGAAAATAAGGCCGCCGTGGTCACGGCGACGGCTCACCCAACCGGTGAGGGTGACCTCTTCGCCCACGTTCTCGCGGCGAAGCTCGCCGCAGGTACGGGTGTGCATGGAATGCTCGTCGATGGGACGGGTCTGGCTCATACCAGTGATCCTCCTTTATGGATCTGTGCCGCCCCGTGTCGTTCCGGGCGGCGTCGTACAGATTTGCCCAGCCTGCGTAAACCGCGCAGCCAGACATGGCGTTCTATCTTATCGCACCTGTGTCGATGTGCCGCGGAAAAGTAGCTCATGCCCAAAGACTTGACGGAGACGAAACAATTGGTGCACCGCGGCCGTCGCCAAGGCGTGCCACGTGCGACAATGTGCCCCAATACAACTGCACTCGGAAAGGCCCGCCATGACTGCACGCCTCATCGTTATGGATATCGACTCCACCCTCATCAACCAGGAGGTCATCGACCTGTTGGGCGAGGAGGCCGGCGTGGGCGAGCAAGTTGCACAGATCACCGAACGCGCCATGCGCGGCGAACTGGACTTTAAGCAGGCGCTCGAGGAGCGCGTGGGGCTGCTTGCCGGCTTGGACGAGAGCGTGTTCGAGCGCACCTTTGAGCGCGTGACCTTTACCCCCGGCGCGTTGGAGCTTGTGCGCTCGGCACACAGCAAGGGCTGGAAGGTCGGCGTCGTGAGCGGCGGCTTCCACGAGGTCGCCGACAAGATCGTGGCCGCCGCGGGCATCGACTTTTGCCTGGCCAACCGCCTGGAAGTCGTGAACGGCAAGCTCACGGGTAAGCTGGCGGCAGACATTGTGACCAAGGAGTCCAAACTCATCCAGATGCTGGATTGGGCAGTTGAGTGCGGTGTCGACATGGCCCATACCGTCGCGATCGGCGACGGCGCCAACGACATCCCCATGATTCAGGCCGCGGGCACGGGCATCGCATTTTGCGCCAAGCCCAAGACGCGCGAGGCCGCCCCGTTTGCCATCGACGAGCGCAACCTGATGCTCGCCATGGATATCATCCTGCGTGACTAGCCGATCCGTTTAACAATTGAATCAGTCTGTCCTATAGTTTCCGAACAGTTTTATCTTAGTGTTCGGAAACATACCCTTTGAGTGCTAGACTTTGCGCCGTCGAAGGGAACATATATGGATAAGCAAGATCTTGAGCAATTGCTGAGCGATGTTGCCGACGGAGCAGTCGCTCCGGCAGTCGCCCTCACGCGCATCCAGACGGCGCCGACCGCCGATCTGGGTTTTGCACAGCTCGATCTTTCACGCGGAGTACGCCAGGGAGCCGGCGAGGTTGTCTACGGCGCCGGTAAAACCGCCGAACAGATTGCCGCCATTATCGAGGCGCTGCGCGATGCCGGCCAGGAGCGCATCCTGGTCACGCGCCTGGACGCCGAGAAGGCAACCCGTACCTCGGAGCTCCTCGACAACGGCATCGACCTGGGATATATCCCGGACGCACAGCTCGCCCTCGTGGGCGGCAAGCCCTCCCCCACCGGCAACGGACGCATCGTTGTCGCCTGCGCCGGTACGAGCGACCTGCCCGTCGCCGAGGAAGCTGCATTGACGGCCGAGTTCTATGGCAACGAGGTCGACCGCCTCTACGACGTGGGTGTCGCCGGCCTGCACCGTCTGCTCGCGCATGCCGAGGAACTTGCCCAGGCACAGGTGGTCATCGCCATCGCCGGCATGGAGGGCGCCCTGGCGAGCGTCATCGGCGGCCTGGTGAGTTGCCCGGTCATCGCCGTTCCCACTAGCGTGGGCTACGGCGCAAATTTTGGAGGCGTAGCCGCGCTGCTCGCCATGCTCAACTCCTGCGCCAGCGGCGTTTCGGTCGTCAATATCGACAACGGCTTTGGTGCCGCCTACCAGGCAAGTCTTATCAATCATCTGAGCGCCGGCACGCCCTGCGCCCGCTAAGGAGCATCCCATGTCCAACCATCAGCACACGCTTATCATCGACGGAACCTCGGGCATCAGCGGCGATATGACCGTCGCGGCCCTGCTCGACCTGGGCGCCAGCGAAGAGCATCTGCGCGAACAGCTCGCCACGCTGCCTGTCGATGGCTTTTCGATCGCCGTCACGCGCGTAAACAAGCACGGCATCGATGCCTGCGATTTCGACGTCCAGCTTGCAGAGGGCCTCGAGAACCATGATCACGATATGGCCTGGCTCTACGGCAACGAAGCAGCTGCCGAGCTCACACATGAGCATGAGCACCATCATCGTGACCATGTCGAGCATGACCACTGCCACGAGCACGACCATGAGAGCCATGGACACGAGGGTCACCATCACGCCCACCACCATCACCACCGTTCTTTGGCGGACGTCACCGCCATCATCGATGGCTCGCAGCTGAGCGATGGCGCCAAGCGTCGTGCGCTCGCCATCTTTACCGCACTCGCCGCCGCCGAGGCCAAGGCTCACGGCAAAACGCCCGAGACCGTCATGTTCCACGAGGTGGGCGCCGTCGACTCTATCGTCGACGTCTGCTCTGTCGCCATCTGCCTCGACGACCTGGGTATTGAGGACATCGTGGTTGAGTCGCTCTCCGAGGGTCACGGTACTATCCACTGCGCCCACGGCCTTATGCCCATTCCCGTCCCCGCCGTCGTCAACCTGTGCCAGGCAGGCAATATCGCCCTCACGCCTGCACCGGTCGCCGGCGAGCTCGTGACGCCCACGGGCGCCGCCATCGTCGCCGCACTGCGCACGTCCGAGCACCTGCCGGCCCGCTACCGCATCGAGGCCGTCGGCTACGGCGCCGGTAAGCGCCCCTACGAGGGTTGCTCCGGCACGCTCCGCTGCCTGCTCGTTCACGCGGACGCATAGCCATGGATGCCCGCAAGGCAAAAAGCCGCGCTGCCATCGTTGCGGCGTTCTCCGAGCTGCTGCGCGAAGAGGACTACGGCAAGATCACCGTCGGCGACATCATCGCTCACGCCCATGTGGGTCGGGCCACGTTCTACGGCCTCTTCAAGAGCAAAGATGACCTACTGTCCGAGCTCGTGAGCGACATCTGCACCCACGCCCTCGACGACGATGGCACACCGCTCGACGACCCACTCGTGCAGGTCGAGCATATTCTCAACAATCTATGGGAACGTCGCCAGGGCGTCCGAGCGCTGGTAGCCGGCGCCGGCTCACGCGTCTTCGCCGACTGCTTACGCAAGACCATCATGTCACGAGCAACCGAAACCGTCCCTACCGACCCAAACGGCCCCGCCGCCACCATGGACCGAAGCTTCCTACTACACCACATAGCCTCAAGCTTCGTAGGAATGGTCCAATGGTGGGCCTGGCACAACTTCCAAGCAGATAAGGCCGAAGTAGCCAAAGACTACCTATCAGCCATAAAACCCCTCTTCGGCTAAGTAAACCCCTCATTCCAAGGCCCCGTCCCCAACCCAAAGCGCGATACACCCCAAAGTGTCAGCAGCAGCCCAACGTCCCTACCAGCAACAAGCCCCTCCCATCCAAATTCAGATATATGTTGGGTTGCTTGTTCCAACGCGACTAAGATCCCGCAGCTGGCCGCATGGGGTAACTTCCCAGCGCATTCC
>DXLY01000010.1:2957-8031 GCA_019414465.1 Collinsella sp. | reverse complement strand
GCAGGACGAAAGACCCCCCGCCGCACGAAGTGCGCAGCGGGGGTTCTTTCATGTCCGAGGACGCGCTGGGAAGTTACCCCATGCGGCCAGCGGACAACTATGTAGCCTTGAACTAGAACATGCCCAAGAAACCATGCACAAACAGTGCAGCCAGAGCGGCACCGACGAACGGAGCGATACCAGGAACGAGCAGGCCGTACTTCCAGTTGTTGTCAGCCTTGTTCTTAATCGGCAGCACCTGATAGGCCATGCGAGGACCAAGGTCACGGGCCTGGTTCATGGCGAAGCCGGTGATGCCGCCCATGCCCATGCCAACGGCCCAGACGATCAGGCCGACGCAGATGGCGAGCATCAGAACGTTCTCGCCGGCGCGGCTAGCGGCAGCAAGGATGGCGCTGATGAACACGAAGGTGCAGATGGCCTCGCAGAAGAAGTTACGGGCATAGTTCGTACCCTCGGTGGTGGGGTTGGTCGAGAAGATGTTGCGCTGGGCAATGGGGTCGACGACGCCCTCGGAAGCCTTGAACTCATCGGCATACATAAACCAGGCGATTACGGCACCCACAAAGCCGCCGAGCATATCGGCAATCATGAAGGGGATGCAGCTGCCCCACGGCACCAAGCCGACGATGCACTGGGCAAGCACCATGGCGGGGTTCATGCACACGGCGCCGCCAAAGACAAACAGGCAGACCGAGATGCCAAAAGACCAGGTGGTGATGGCAAACATATGGCCGGAGCCCTGATACTTGGTGCCCTTGAGCACGGTATCGCAGTGCACGCCCACGCCAAAGATAATCATGAGGGCAGTTGCGCCGAATTCGCAGAGGAGTTTGGTAAGCATAAAACCTTATCTTTCTTGTCAGTTAAAAACGATTCGTTTAGGCCGCGTGCTAGTGCTGCGCGACGACAACGCCCAGGCCATCGGGAATAACGGCAACCTTGGCATCGGCACCCTTCATCTCAAAGGCGAGCTTGAGCGCCTCCTCGAGGGTGTTGACCGGCGTCATGTGCATATCCTTGAGCATCTGGTGATCGCACAGGTCGGTGACCATGATCACAGGGTGATGCGCCAGGATGCGGGCAAAGATCTGGCTCGTCCACTGGTCGGGCAGGGTCTCGTCCTTAGGACGGTCGATGCAGGCACGCTCAAACTCTGCCGGATCGTTGTCGGCGATGTTGTGATAGAAGCCCTCGCCACCGTGACCGTCGGCACAACCGGCGACGTCGATGATCACGCCGCCCTCGGGAAGCGTGGCCTCGGCAGCGCACATGCCCTTCACGGCCTGGTAGATGTTCTGGTCGAGGGGGTAGCCGCCGTTGGTGGTGATGGCGATATCGCACTCGACGGGCTCAACGCCGGCAAGGCTCTTAACGAACTCGCAGCCGGCCTCGTGCGCCTTGTGGATGTCGCCGGCAAAGGAGCCGATGACCTCGTGCTTGCCGTTGAGCACCACGTTGAGCACGAAGGCAAGGTGAGCCATCTCGGCAGCGGCGAACATGTCCTCGCTCACGTGGTTGTGGCACAGGTTGCCGGCACGCGAGTGGGAATCGTTCACAAACTGACCGTTGTGGTTGTACATGATGGTCTTGTAGCTGGCGATGCCGGGCAGGACGGACTTGCGGCTACCAGAGAAACCGGCAAAGAAGTGCGGCTCAATGAAGCCCTCTGCAAGCAGCAGGTCGCAATCGGCAGCGATCTTGTTGATAATGCACTCGCCACCAGAAGGCAGGGTGCCGATCTTTTTCATCATGCTGTCGTCAGTTGCGACGTGCATAACGATTTCCTCGTTGGCAACGATCTCCTCGCCATACTTGTTGACGAGCTCCTCGTGCGTCGACGGACGGTGCATGCCCGTAGCAACCAGAATACGCACACGGGCCTCGGGCGCAGCGGCATGAATGTGATGCAGCAGAATAGGCATCGTCACACGCGAGGGAACGGGACGCGTGTGGTCGGAGCTAATGATGACGATATCCTTCTTGCCAGCACAAAGCTCCTCGAGCGACGGCGAGCCATAAGGGTTGGCAAGCGACTCCTCTACCAGCTCTTCCTGCGATTTCGTGGTCTTAAACTCGTTTTGATGACCTTCCATCACACCCGCAAAGTTCTTATCCGCAAGCTCCAGATGCAACGTCTTGTGGTCAAACGGTAGTTCACATTCAAACATTGACGAGCGCCCTCTTCCTTTCAACTGACACACTAGTCAAACCGTTGGAAGGATACGCCGCTCACCGAAAAACACCACCGTCCACCGACTCATTAACACAACGTTCATATTTGACCCAAAACAGAGCGGCCACGACCCCAAAGGGGACCGCGGCCGCTACAGTCGTAAGGCGAGAAGCGCGCCATTATTCCCCCAGCCAGTAATCCACCGAAGACCGGACATCGTAGGGCCCGCCATCAGTTTACTTTTAGGCACACTCCGCAGGACGCAAGAAGCCCTCGCCGCACAAAGTGCGCAGCGAGGGCTTCTTGCATGTCCGAGGACGTGCCTAAAAGTAAACTGATGGCGGGCCCGGACGACTACAGGGCTATCGATTACCCCGTGTTCTGCAATCCTGCCGAGACGCCGGTCACGGTCGAAAGGATCAGGCTCATGTACTCGGCCTTCTTCTCCTCCGCCATCTCGTCCTGGTTCATACGCACCTCGCGAAGGGCGCGGACCTGGGCGATGGACAGGGCGTCGACGTAGGGGTTGCGCACGCGAACGGCGCAGCCGAGCACGCGGCGGCGCTGTAGCGGCCACTCGTCACCGACGATGGCAAGGACCCACTTACGGGTGAGCTGCATCTCGGTGAAGACCTTCTCGGACAGATCCTGGCGATCGCCCAGGTGCAGGTACATCTTGGCGATGCGCTGATCGGTCTTAGCGATCGACATCTCGATGTTGTCGATAAAGGTGCGGAAGAACGGCCACTCCTGGTAGGCAGCCTTGAGCTGGTCAAGATCGCCCAGCTGCTCGCAGGCGGTGCCCAGGCCGTACCAAGCGGCCAGATTGATGCGTGCCTGGCTCCAGCTGAAGATCCACGGAATGGTACGCAGGTCGTCGAGCGACTTGGCACCCAGGCCGCGCTTGGCGGGACGCGAGCCGATCGGCAGCAGACCGACCTCGGTCAGCGGCGTCACGGTCGAGAACCACGGCGTGAAGTCCTCGGTGTTCAGCAGGTCCAGATAGCGCTCGTGGCTTGCGGCGTTGAGCTTCTCGGCCATATCCCAGAACTTCTGCGTGGTCTCGGTGTTGGTCTTCTCGACGCTCGGGGCCGACTGCAAAAGCGTTGCGGCGGCAACGGACTCAACATGGCGCTGGGCCAGCGTGCGGTTGCCGTAGCGGGCAAAGATGACCTCGCCCTGCTCGGTGAGCTTAAAGAAGCAGTTGACCGAGCCCTTGGGCTGCGCCAGCACGGCCTTGTTGGCCGGGCCGCCGCCACGGCCCACGGCACCGCCGCGACCGTGCATGAGCACCAGGTCGATATCGTTCTTCTCGGCCCACTTGGCAATGCGCTCCTGCGCGGAGTGCAGCGCGAGCATGGCCGTGGTAGGACCGGCATCCTTGGAGGAGTCGGAATAGCCCAGCATGACCTCCATGCGGCGGTTGGTCTGGGCAAGGCGCTTTTGCACCACAGGCAGCGTAAGCATCTGGTCGAGCACGTCGACGCAGCCCTCGAGGTCCTCGAGCTGCTCGAACAGCGGGATCACGTCGAGCTCGGGGACATCCTCCTCGTGTGCAAAGGACAGGTGGGCAAGCTCAAAGACGTCGGCCACATGCTGGGCGCTCTTGGTGAACGAGATGATGTAGCGGTGCGCCATCTTCTTGCCGTAGCGCTTTTGGATGGAGCCGATAGCGCGGAAGGTATCGATGACCTCGCGCGTCATGGGCTGCAGGTCGCCATGGATACCGTTCTCGTGGATATCCTTGAGGGCGCGGGCGTGCACCACGGAGTGCTGACGGAACTCCATCTCGACCATGTGGAAGCCGAAGGACTCGACCTGCCAGATGATGGTTTGGACCGGGCCGTAGGCAGCACGGACGGCACCGCAGGCGGCCAGCGAACGCTGGACGACGCGCAGGTCATCCAGGAACTCGTCGGCGCTGTGGTACATGGTGTCGGTGATACGACGGACGGTGGCGTTCAGGCGGTCGGCCATGACGAGCATGACGGCGCGATGCGGCTCGTGCTCGGAGATCAGCTCGGCACGTGCGGTGTACTGGGTGCTCATCTCGACCTGATGGTTCCACAGGTTGATGAGCTCGGCAGACGGCTTGCTGTAGGTGGCCTCGAGCGTCAGGTTGCGGCCGATGCGGCGGCACTTGTCCTCGAGCTTGAGCACCATGTGCGTAAAGTACTTGGCGGCGACCTCACGGCTCACCTTGGCGGTGACGTTGGGGTTACCGTCGCGGTCGGAACCGATCCAGCTGCCGGGATGGAAGAACGCCGGGCACAGCGGCGGCACAGTACCGGCCTTGTCGCCCAGCACCCAATCGTCAAAACGACGATAGATAACGGGGATAACGTCGAACAGCGTGTTATCGAAGATGTCGATGATGGTATCGGCTTCCTCGACCGGCGTGGGCTTCTTGAGCGCGATGGGGCTCGTGCGAACCAGGGCGTCAATCTCCTGCAGCATGTGGCGCTCGTTCTCCACCAGGTCAGAGCCGCCCAGACGCGGACGCTCCTCCAGCAGGTTGGAGATACGGCGAATCTTGCCCTCGACGGCCTTACGACGAGCCTCGGTGGGATGTGCGGTAAAGACAGGGTGGAACTCAAGCTTGCCGAGCAGCTCGTTGGCACCCTCGACACCCATCTCGTTTACCAACTGGTGATAGGCGACGGTGAGTTCGTTAGCGGGATCGACCTCGGTATCGGTCGACGCACCGGCCTCGCGCTCGCGCAGCTGCGCCACACGGTAGTTCTCCTCCGACAGGTTTGCCAGATGGAAAAAGCTCGTAAAGGCGCGAACGATGACCTGCTGCTTATCGAGCGGCAGGCTGTCGATCAAATCGACGACCTCACGAAACGCCACGGCGGTGGGCTCGTCGGCAGTGGGCACGCCCTGCTCGTCAACGGA
>DXLY01000010.1:0-2947 GCA_019414465.1 Collinsella sp. | reverse complement strand
GGCTTCGTCGGCAGCGCAGGTACCGGGGTTGCCGGCATTGACCACAATCTCGGCTGTCAAAATCTTGTCGAACAGGTCCGCGATCTCGGGATCATACTCGCTAAGCACACGGCGCTCCAGGCGCAAGAACAGCGCCAGATTGTCGCGCAGCTCCTCGGGGATCTCGATCTCGGCGAGACGCTCCCTGGACTCGGCATTCGAGCCGATTCGGTTAACGAGGCGGTTGACCACGGCAGCGACGCGCGCCGCGGCTTCGGGTACAGACTGGTTGCTTAGGTTCTCAGCCACGTTTCCTCCCATTCCTCCTTCTATGCACGTAACATGCGGTATTTATTATAGGCACTCGGCAAAAACTTTCGAAGCTGATTGCGCTTTACCACACAAAAGTATTTTCTGCATTGCAAGGCTTTTTGCCCCAAATGGTCGTATTTCTCGGTGGACGGCATATGCAAACGGGGGCATTTCGCATAAATGCGAAACACCCCCGTAACAATCGCTCTCCATGAGCAGGGCACGTTAGCAGGCCCGAAGCTCAAAAAGATGCGCTACAGGCGCTCGCGAACCGCCTCGACGACGTTGTCCAGATCGACCAGTACCTCGTCGTGGCTCTGCATGTCGCGCACCTTGACCTTGCCGGCGGCAAGCTCGTCGCCACCCAGGACTAGGATGAGCTTAGCGCCCACCTTGTCGGCCTGCTTAAACTGGGCCTTAAGGGAACGGCCCTGATAGTCGGCCTCGGTCACGATACCTGCGGCGCGAAGCTCCTGCGTAATGGCAAAGACGTTCTGGCGCAGCTCCTTGCCGGCATTGGCGACGTAGACGCACGGGACCTCCTCGGCACCCAGGTCGCTGCCAAAGGCCTGCAAGGCCAGCAGGGCGCGTTCAAAACCGACAGCGAAGCCGACGCCTGCCGTGGGCTTGCCACCCTCGAGCTCGACCAGGCCGTCATAACGACCGCCGCCACCGATGGAGCCGACACCGGCGCCGGGAGCCTCGACCTCAAAGACAGTACGGGTGTAGTAGTCCAGGCCGCGCACCAAGGTGGGATCCTCGACATACTCGATACCCGCCGCATCCAAATAGCGCTTGACCTGCTCGTAGTGCTCACGGCACTCGTCGCACAGGTTGTCGCCCATCAGCGGGGCGTCGGCCATGATCTCGCGGCAGTGGTCGTTCTTGCAGTCGAAGGCGCGCAGCGGGTTGAGCTCGGCGCGCTCGCGGCACTCATCGCACATCTCGTCGGCGTGATCGAGGATAAACTGCTTGACCTGCTCGCGGTAAGCCGGACGGCACTGCGCATCGCCCATCGAGTTAATAAGCAGGCGAAGCTTGGAAAGGTCGAAGCCCAGGCGCTTGTAGAACTCCATGAGCATGATGATGCACTCGGCGTCTGCCGCCGGATCGGGAGCGCCGAGCCACTCGATGCCCACCTGATGGAACTGGCGCAGGCGGCCCTTCTGGGGACGCTCGCCGCGGAACATGGCCTCGGCGTAGTAGGCCTTAAACGGCGTGGAGCCCTGGGGCACCAGGTTGTTCTCCACGACGGCGCGCACCACACCGGCTGTGCCCTCGGGACGAAGGGCCAGGCGCTGCTTGGGCTTGAGCTTGGTATCGGTGCCCTCGGTAAAGACGCGCTCCAGGTTGGCGCCGCTAAACACGCGGAACATCTCCTTGCGCACGACGTCGGTCGACTGGCCGATGCCGTGGACAAAGACGTCCACCTGCTCGATCGCGGGCGTCTCGATGGGTTTAAAACCAAACGGCTCGAACACGCCGGCAGCGATCTGCTGCATCTTTTGCCAAGCGCGCATCTCGGCGCCGATAAGGTCGCGGGTTCCCTCCGCCTTCTGTGCCTGCATGGGCAAACACCTTTCTTTTGTATCGCGTCATAGGTAGTGGACATTATACGGCACAAAGCAGCAACGCGGCGGCGTGTCTGACCGAACGAGGGTATGGGGACTCGTTCGGCCAGACACGCCGCCGCGGTTTGTAATCCCTTTTCCTCCGTCCCCTTCGGATTACGTGATCCCTTGGGGACGGAGGAAAAGAGCTCATTTCGTAGACCCGTGGCTGCCCTGGAAACCGAATGACGGTACGAGCATCCATTCGGCTTCCACGGCAGCCACAGACAGAACGGGGCGAACAGAAAAGCACGTAGACCTGCCATAGCTCACCGACAAAGCTCATGCCGGCAAGAACGGCAGAGGTGGCGATTACAGTGAGGGGAACCCAAAAACGCGGCCGCTTACTTTATCGGCAACATGGCCAATGACAAGTGAGCCGATTACGCTCACCACGGTGGAGATGGCATTGGAGATGTTGTACTGCGTAAGCGTAATCCCGAGGTCGCTGACGATGAGCGGCTGAAACAGGCTCATGCAGTTAACGAAAATCGTGTAACACGTGGCCATGATCACAAAGCCGGAGGCCACCACGAGCCAGCCGGGGAAGAACTTACGTTGCTGGGACATACTGTTCCTTTTTTAAACAAACGAGTAGCAAGATTGGGTGCTACCGGTGGTCGGCGATGTAGCCCAAAGCGACGGCGGCATAAGCCGCGGCGCCAAGGGGAAGCTCGGCATCGCTAAAACGTGCCTTGGGATGATGCTGAGCAAAATGCTCGTCCGTATCAGTCACGGCAGCGCCCACGGTAAAGTACGCACTCGGAATCTCGCTCGAAATCAACGCGAAGTCCTCGCTCGCCATGGCGTGGAACAGCGGCAGGAAGGCGGCCTTGGGCAGCACCGCGCCCACGTAACCAAGCGACGCCTGGGTCATGTCGTCATCGAGTACGAGCGGGGGAACATCCGAGAGCGTCTCAATAGTCGCCGGCGTGCGATACGTTGCGGCCACGCCGTTGACGACCTCGGCGATGCGGGTCTTGAGGTGCTCCATGAGCTCGACGTCGAAGCCACGCAGCGTTCCCTCAAGCACGCAAGTGTCGGGG
>DXLY01000001.1:39131-62407 GCA_019414465.1 Collinsella sp. | reverse complement strand
GTTAAAAAAGTTTTTCACCCCTTTTTCACTCCTCGGAGAAGGAGGAAAGAGACGCGAAAACAAAAAAGCTCAGAAGCAATTACGCTTCTGAGCTGCACTAATGCAATGGAGCCAGCGACCGGGCTCGAACCGGTGACCCCCGCTTTACGAGAGCGGTGCTCTACCAACTGAGCTACGCTGGCGGCCATGTGATGACGCAACTGGGGCGTCAACGGCTGTCTATGATACGGGACATCGCAAATCCGCGCAAGGGTTCTGGCGGCTTTTCTCACTTTAAATGCACTAATATTGGAGGCGTGATGTCTCGCTCTTACGGGTCTCAAACAGAATGGGGCTGCCATGGCTCAACCCAGGATCCTTCTTACACGTATCGATGACCGGTTTATTTACGGGCAAGACGTTGAGCTGTGGAACGAGGCTGTGGGTTCCAACCTCGTCCTAATCGTTAACGACGAGATTGCGGCTGATTCGCGCAAGTGGGCGCCTATGAGGGTCGCGGCGCCCGATGGCGTCTGGACACGGTTTTTCTCGGTGCAAAGGACCATCGACATCATTCACACCGCGACGCCGCGCCAATGGATTCTCATCATGGTGGCGTCGCCCGCCGATGCACTCACGCTGGTCAAGGGCGGTGTGCCCATTACCAAGATCAGCATCGGCCATATGCAGGCGGGGGAGGGCAAGCGCTCTGCAACGCCTGTCGTTGCCGTAGACGACACAGACGTCGCTGCTCTCAGAGAGCTGCAAAAGCTCGGCATAGAACTAGAAATCCGCTATCTCCCCAGTTCCGCCCCCGACCCCATCGGCAATCTGTTCAACTGATCCCTTGGGGACGGAGGAAAACGGATCATTTTGCCTTCGTAGGGGATCTGTGTGGCGCTGTCCGCCAAAACTATGCCGGTTTACTACGATGAATTGCTTATCGCCGAGCATGCCAAATTTGCAGAGAATAGAACCGCAGGTAGACGAGTTGCTAATTTTTTATAAACCAGCGCGTGGTCGGACACAGTGGGTTCATCGTAGTAATTCGGCATAGTTTTGTTATGTCACCAATTCGGTGGCATCGAAAAGAAGGATTTAGGCATGAAGCAGCGCCCGTCGGCGGTGTGCCGGCGGGCGCTGCTGTGAGATATATTGCGTTATGGGCTTAGTGCCTCATAAAGTGGTACTCGATCACATTGCTGTAGGGGTGACCCGGGCCCACGATGCCCTGCGGGAACAGCGGCTGGTGCGGCGTGTCGGGGTACATCTCGGCCTCGAGGGCAAAGCCGGCACCCCAGCCATAGTTGGCATCGTCCTTGGCGTGCTCGTCGCCCAGCCAGTTGCCGGTGTAGAGTTGCACGCCCGGGGCGGTGGTGTAGTAGTCCAGCTCACGACCGGTCCACATCTCCTCGACATGTAGGGCGCGACGCAGGTTGCGGCCGTACTGATAGCCATCGATGCACAGGCAGTGATCGTAGCCACGGGCCTGCTTAATCTGCGGGTCGTCGGCCTCCATGCCGGGTGCGACGGGGCGCAGCTCGCGAAAGTCAAACGGTGTTCCCTCGACCGGAGCGATTTCGCCGGTGGGGATATTCTGCTCGTTAATGGGCAGGTAGTGGGCGGCGTTGGCGACAAAGAAATGTTCGCAGTCCATGCCGGCGTTATGGCCGGCAAGGTTAAAGTACGTGTGGTTGGTCATGGACACGTAGGTGGCACGGTCGCTCTCGCAACCATACTCGATACGGAAGACACCGGTGCGTGTAACGGTAAACACGGCCGTAAAGGTGCGGTTGCCGGGCAGGCCCAGCTCACCATCCTCAAGCGAGGTGGTCATGCGCACGGCGTTATGGACCTCGTCGAGCTCAACATCCCACACGCGTTTATGCAGGCCGTGCTCAAGATCGCTGTGTAGGTTGTTGGCGCCCTCGTTGGCGGGCATATGCCAGTCCGTGCCGTCGATGGTGATCGTGGCGCCCGCGGTGCGGTTTGCCACGGGGCCGATGGTCGCGCCAAAGCAGGCGGGGGTGTCAAAGTAATCCTCGAGCTTATCGAAGCCCAGCACAACATCGCGCACGTTGCCGGGAATATCGGGCACATCGATACCCAGCACGGTGGCGCCATAGTCCATAATGCGAACGCAGATCTCGGGCCCGTTGAGGGCGTAACGATGAACGGAGGTGCCGCACGGCGCGGTGCCGAAAAGCTCGGAAGTGATCATTTGGTTCCTAACATCGAGGTATTTCGGACAAACTGTAGCGCGAACAGGCGAGATTATCACTACACCCCACTAAAGCAGGGGGTATTTTTCTCAAAAAAGTGATGATTGGAGCTGTGCGGGTGTTCATTTTTGACCCGCACGAGTCTGATACAATTTGTTCATTACTGTTTGAATGATATGCGCGCAAAGAACGGCGAGGATTCATCGTGATTAAGGCAGAGCGACAGGATAAGGTTCGTCAGCTGCTCGAAGAGCAGGGCACGGTCTCGGTCAAGGAGATTTCGGATGCGCTGGGCGTTTCGGATATGACGATTCGCCGCGACCTTGAGGAACTTGCGAGCCTGGGCGAGATCGAGCGCGTGCACGGCGGCGCCCGTAGTGCACAGGGACGTCCCCACGCTATGTTGCGCCATGAGTATTCGCACAGCGAAAAGCGCACTAAGCATGCCGAGGAAAAGCTGCAGATCGCGCGCCGCGCCGTTGAGCTCATCGAGGAGGGCTCGACCATCTTTTTGGGTACGGGCACCACGGTTGAGCAGATGGCCTCGATGCTGCCGGCGTTTCGCCTGCGCATCGTGACCAATTCGCTTTCGGTGTTTAACTTGCTTGAGGCGCGCGAAGACTGCGACCTGTGCCTCGTGGGCGGTATGTACCGTCGCCGCACCGCCGCTTTTGTGGGGCCAACGGCCGAGGATACTCTGCGTGCGCTGGGTATCGATGCGGCGTTTATCGGCGCCAACGGCATTCTGGATGGCGACGTGTCTACGTCTAATATGGATGAGGGTCGTATCCAGCAGCTCGCCTTTAGCAAGGCCGACTCGCGCTACTTGATCGCCGACTCCAGCAAGATCGGCAAGCGCGACTTCTACACCTTCTGTCGTCTGGATAATTTGGACGCCGTGGTGTGCGAGCCGAGTATCGCCGCCGAGGATCGCGCCGCCATCGAGGAGCATACGCAGGTCATCTGCTAACTAACGCTGCAGGCGATACTTCTGCCCCCTGTCGGCGCGGGGATTACCGCTTCACGTTGACGCGCAAATGTGCTCGGGCCAAGTATTCAGCTTGTGGGTTAGACCAGGCGGGCGTAGTCCTGTGACTGATGAAAGATGTGAGCGATATAGATTGTTTCGTGCTCAAACTTATAAAGGCACACGTAGTTGTTGACGGGAAACGATCGGTAATTACGTGCCGCCAGCTCTTGCATATGCGAGAGGGGACGTAGGAGCGGCTGCTCGCGAAGCAGATCAAGCTGATATTCAAACTCAGCGACAAAATTGCCTGCTGCACGCGGATTCTTGAGGATTTGAGCAAGGTACCCGACGATACTCTCGTACTCATATCGCGCGCTTTTGAGTATAACGACGTTATAGGTCATATTTGTCTCGTATCGCGGTCGCGAAGGAGTCGTAGTCGCTGTAGTCGCCTTGCGATATTTCGTCTTCTGCCAACATCATACGAGACAGCAGTTTTGCCTTGGCGATTTCTTCTTGCATGAGGCGATACTGGTCGCTGCTGATGCAGTGCATGGCCTCGTAGCCGTTCTTAGTTACGGTGACGTCGCGCTCAGACTCAACAAGTGCGGTGAATGTGGCAGTGTCCTTCATGTCTCGGACGGGCACACAAGCGGACATGGGTACCTCCTTTGCGTCGTGGCATAATTGTACCACGGCGTGTCCAAGCGACCGGTACCGTCGAATCGTCTCAATCTGTAACAGTTGGGATCGAAAAACTCGGCTACGTGTTACAGATTGAGATCTTTCAGCCCTGGTCGCCCGTTCGTCTAAATCTATAACAGTTAGGATTGAAAATCCCTGCTAGATGTTACAAATCGAGACAAACGGCCTGCACGGGCCGAGCAAAAAAATAGGCCGCATGCGAACCCGTGGAGGGATTCGCATGCGGCCGACAGGGGGTATGCGGCAAAAGTTAGGCCATAAGCAGGCCGGTCTCCGAGACGTTCTTGTACCAGTACGCGCTCGCCTTGGGATAGCGCTTCTGGGTCTCAAAGTCGATGTAGAACAGGCCGTAGCGCTTGTTATAGCCGTTGGTCCAGGAGAACTGGTCCTGCAGCGACCACACGAAGTAACCGTCGACGTTCACGCCGCCGTCGATTGCCTTGAGAATCCATGCGAGATGCTGACGCATGTAGTCGATGCGAGGGGCGTCGTCGATAAAGCCGTCCTCAAAGTCGTCCTTATAGCCCATGCCGTTCTCGGTGATGTAGATCTTCTTGTAGTTGGGGTAATCGTTCTTAATGCGGAGCAGCAGGTCGTAGAGACCCTCGGGATAGATAATCCAGTCCCAATCGGTGGTGGGTACGCCTTCGCGCACGCATGACTCGCCCACGCCCTTGAGGAACCAGCGCGAGGAGCCCTTGTCGCCGGTGCCATTGTGGTTGATGTCGTTTTCGCCCTCGGCGGCACGCAGGAACTGGCACTTGTAGGTGTTGACGCCCAGGCAATCGTTGTAGGGGAGCGCGGCGGTCAGCGCGGCGATGTCCTCGTCGCGGACGTCGAGCTCGCCGCCGGCGATATGGGCCAGCTTGGTCGCAGCCTCCATGGTGTCGGCTGCATAGTGGCCGCGGAAGGTGGCGTCGAGTACCCAGCGGTTGTTGATGACGTCGGCCATGCGAGCTGCCTCGCAGTCGGCGGCGTTGTTGGGATCGAGGGGATACTTGGGCTCCAGGTTCTGGACAATGCCGATCTCACCCTCAAAGCCGCCCTCATGGAAGGCGACGACGGCCTTGGCGTGGGCCACCATCATGTTGTGCATGAGCTGGAAGGCCTTGTCCAGGCGATACTTCTCGCCGTGCGGCCAGTTGCCGACGATAAAGCTGCCCTCGGCGGTTGCGGGAATCTCGTTAAACGTGAACCAGTGCTTGACCTCGGTGAACTCGGCAAAGCAGAACTTGGCGTACTCGACAAAGGCGTCGATCGTCGTGCGCGTCAGGAAGCCCTCGCCGCCGTCCTGGTAAAAGGCCTCGGGCGTATCAAAGTGATCGAGCGTGACATAGGGGATAACGCCGGCTTTGTTGCAGGTGGCGAAAAGCTCATGATAGAAGGCGACACCCTCGTGGTTGATCTCGCCAGTGCCGTTGGGGAAGATGCGGCTCCAAGCGATGGAGACGCGGATACCGTTGATGCCGAAGCGCTGGCACAGGTCGATATCGACCGGGTACTTGTTGTAGAAATCGCTTGCGGGATCGGGGGAGAAGCGACCCTGAGCTGCCAGGAAATCGTCCCAGGGCACTTTGCCCTTGCCGTGCGTGCGGGTCTCGCCCTCAACCTGGTAAGCGGCGGTGGCGCCGCCAAACACAAAGCCGTCGGGGAACTGCATGGGGTTGGTCATGAGTCATCCTTTCTGTGGGATTCGAATAGGGAGAGGTGCCCGAACTGGGGATCCGGGCACCAACAGAGGGAGGAACCTAGTCGAGGTTCTCGCGGAGCCACTTGATGGCGCCAGCGGGGTCGCGAGTAAGGTCGATATATTCCTTACCGCGCGGGGCGAGCAGCTTAATGCCCAGGCGATCGGTGTCGGCCTTCATGTCGTTGTAGTAGCTACGGACCTGCGGGGCAAGCACGATAACGTCGTACTGATCCATGATGGCAGTGTGCTGGCCATAGGCGCCTGCGGAGGAAGCGATGTTCTCTCCGGTCTGCGCGGCACCTTCCTTGATGGCGTTGGCAAGCATGGCAGAGGTGCCGGCGCCGGCGCACAGGACGAGGACCTTCAGACCGTCGACATCCTTCTTAGCGGATGCATCGGCAGCGGGCTCGGGCTGATCGGCGACAGGCTTGCTGTCAGCGGCAGCGGCGGTCGGCTCGACGGCAGCGGTGGCCTGCTCGACAGCGGGCGCAGAGGTGCTGGCGGCGATGGTGGCAGCACCATCGGACTCGAGACCCAGCTCGGCGGCGCGCTCGGCCTCCTGGTCGCAGAGCAGCTTATCGTATGCCTTCAAGAACGGCAGGTAGATGATGGCGTCCAGCAAGATGATGATCGCGACAAATACCAGGGCGATAAGCTGGAAGTTCGTGGTGATGAAGATGCCGATGGGGGCAGGGGTAGCCCAAGGCACCACGAAGGAGAAGCCGTTCATACCCACATTGTCGATAAAGAACTTGGCAACACTCACGTTGACGCAGCCGGCGGCAACAAAGGGGATGAGCATGTAGGGGTTAAGGATCATCGGCGCGCCAAAGAGCAGCGGTTCGTTGACGGCGAAGGCAACAGGGACAATCGAGGCCTTACCGACGGCTTTGAGCTGCTTGGACTTCATGAAGAGAATCAGCAGAAGCGGCACGATGAACGTGGCGCCGGTGCCGCCGAACTCACCCACGAGCGACATGTTAAAGGTGAGGGAGTGGGCGGGGTGGCCGCCTGCCAGCAGAACCTGCAGGTTCTCGGCCTGGTTGGCAAGACGGATGGGGTCGATGCCCGGCTGGACGATCGAGGGGCCGTGGACGCCGATGAACCAGAAGAACGCGGTGGCCGCCTGGATAAGGATAAGGCCAGGATAGGTTTCTGCAGCGGTAAAGAGCGGGGAGAGCAGTTTGATAAGCAGCTCGGAGAACGGAACGCCCATGAGGTTGCGCACGACGACATCGATGATGCCGCAGATGATGACGGCGCCGCCAAAGGGGATAATGTCGCGGAAGTTCTGAGCGATGGCGCCCGGGACCTCCTTGGGCAGCTTAATGGTCAGATCGCGCGAGACGCAGAACTTATAGACCCACACGGTAATGAACGCGGCGATATAGGCCGAGAACAGACCGCGCGTACCCATGCTGGTGCAATCGAAGACAGAAAGCTCGGAGCCGTTGAACTTGGTGGTGAACTGCGTAACAGCGAGCAGCAGCATGCTGCACTGGGCGGCAACCATGGTGGAGCCGTCGTTGAGCACCTTGCCGGCGGGCATGCGACGGTTCATGGAAGCCGTAAAGTTCTTGGCGGTGGTGCCGGCAACCATGATGCCCATGACGCCCATGGTGAAGTTGTACAGCTTGTTGCACCAGTCGATGAGCGGCTGGGGCAACGTGATTCCAACTACGCCGGGAAGGGTGGCGATCAGCAGAAAGATCGAAGAGGTAAGGACGATGGGCATGCACCCAAGGAATCCGTCTTTGATGGCCTGGAGGTAGATGTTTCTCGAGATCTTCTCGAAGAACGGTTGATGCTTTTCGAGCATCTTTACGATGGCGTCCATAGAGCTCCTTTGCTACTTGATGCGCGATGCATGTGGATGGAACTGGTCGTCGATGGATGGTCAGGACTGCCCGGAAACCTTCCTGCTTAAGGAAGGCATTGCGAAATGACAACGTTGTCATTTCGTTAATGACAACGTAAGACATTTTTGGAAGAGCAACAAGGATATACGGGTGAGCGGTCGATATTGTCCGGTAAACGGTTGATTTGTCAGTCGGGCAGGTAGTGTATGCTAGAACGCAAAAAGCAAGCGATGCAAAACCGACTGGAGAAGTAGTGGCAACGATGGACAAGAAAAATGTCTCAATGAACGATGTGGCGATTGCTGCGGGTGTTTCTCTCAAGACGGTTTCGCGTGTGATCAACGAGCCCGATAGCGTGCGAGAGTCGACACGCGATAAGGTTCATTCCGCAATGGAGGCGCTCGGGTTTCGAACCAACTTTGCCGCGCGTTCGCTCAAGTTGGGCCGTTACGGGTGCATTGGCGTGGTGCTGTTCCACTTGTCGGGCGGTGCCGTGGACATGATTGACGGTATCGCAGATGCCGCCGAAGAACGCGGCTTTGCGCTCACGATGATCAAAAAGCGGGCGGGGGAGAAGATGACCCTTGCCGAAGCGGCGCGTAGGATGTCGCAGCTGCCTGTTGATGGCATGATCTTCAACCTGCGTCAGATGGTCGATGACTTTGATACTTTTGAGGCACCGAAAGACCTCAAGACGGTGATTATCACACCGATGGAACATCCTACCTGCTCCACCGTCAGTGACGACCAAGAGGGCGGCGCGCGCATGGCGTGCGAGTACTTCTTGAACCACGGGCATAAAAACGTGTACTTCGTCTCTGGTAAGAAAGAGTCGTTGTCGAGCCAGTGCCGTATGAAAGGTTGGCGTGCGGCACTCGAGGCGCGTGGCATTGAGCCGCCCGAGCCTCTGCAAGGCGATTGGAATGCGGATAGTGGCTATGCCGCGGGCCTTGTGCTTGCCGATAAGCCCGATTGCACGGCGGTCCTCGCTGCTAACGACTGCATGGCAAACGGCGTGATGATGGCTCTACGTGACAAAGGGCTCAGTGTGCCCAATGATGTGTCCGTGATCGGCTTCGACGATGAGCTCTATAAGACGATTCCCAACTCGATTCTGACGTCGGTGAAGTTTCGCCACCGCGAGCTGGGCGTCCGTGCGCTCAACGAGGTCGTCGCGGGTCTGGAAGCTCCGAGCTCCAGAAGCCGTACGCTCGTCTCGGGCGTGTTGGTCGAGCGTTCCAGCGTAAAGGACTTGCGGGCGTAGACGTGCTCGGCCTATTCCGTTTGTCTCGATCTGTAACAACTAGACGGTCAAAAGTGGTCTACATGTTACAGATTGAGATTTTCGGCTTGGCCTGTGCGTTCATCTCGATCTGTAACAGCTAGGACCGAAAAACTCGGCTAGATGTTACAGATTGAGATGAACAGGAGGACGGGTGCGGTCTAAACAAAATGGCCCGCGCATCACACATCGATGCACGGGCCATTTATTGTCTGCAAGCGGCAGGTGGTGTCAGCGTCTTATGCCTCGAGGTTTTCCTCGATCCAGGCGACGGCACCCTTGGGATCCTTAGTGAGGTCGATGTACTGTTTGCCCTTGGGCGACAGCAGCGTGATGCCCAGGCGGTCGGTGTCGGCCTTCATCTCGTTGTAATAGGTGCGAACCTGCGGAGCCAGGACGATGACGTTGTACTGGTCCATGATGGCGTAGTGGCTGCCGTAGGCACCGGCGTTGGCGGTAATGTCGATGCCCAGCTCGTCGGCGCCTTCCTTAAGCGCGTTGGCGAGCAGTGCAGAGGTGCCGGCGCCAGCGCACAGAACCAGAACCCTCAGATCCTTGCCCTTAAGGGCGGACGGAGCTGCGGAGGCCTCAGTGGCAGAAGCGGTCTCGACAACAGGAGCCTCAACGGCGGGGGCGGCAGCGGTCTTGACGGCCTTGGTCTCCTCGGCCTCTTCTTCGGCCAGGGTCTCGGCCTCCTGCTTGCACAGGACGTTGTCGTAGGCCTTGCAGAACGGGTAGTAGATCAAGAAGTCAACGACCAGCAGGACGACAGCCAGGACCAGAGAGATCGGCTGGAAGTTGGTGTCGATGAAGGTGCCGATCGGTCCGGGGAGTGCCCACGGCATGGCATAGATAAAGCCGTTCATGCCCAAAAAGTCGATGAAGAACTTACCAATGAGGACGTTGGCCACGGGGGCAAACAGGAACGGGATCAGGAAGTACGGGTTGAGGATGATGGGCGCGGCGAACAGCAGCGGCTCGTTGACGGCGAACATCACGGGCACGACAGAGGCTTTGCCGACGGCCTTGAGCTGCTTGGAGCGCATAAAGAGCAGGAAGATGATCGGGACAATGAACGTGGCGCCGGTGCCGCCGAGTTCGCCGATGTAGTTACCGAAGTTTTCGGTCAGGGCGAGGGCGGGGTGACCGCCGGCCTGCAGCGTGGCGAGGTTGGTGGTGATGTTGCCAAACAGCGCGGCGTTGAGGGCAGGCTTAACGACCGAGGGGCCGTGGATGCCCATGAACCAGAACAGCGGGATCATGAACCAGATGAGGGCGAGGCCGGCGTAGGAATCGGCAGCGGCGAACAGCGGGCTCACCAGCGTGGAGATGACGTTGGCAAACGGGACGGCCAAGCAGGTGCGGCAGATAACGTCGATGACGGCGACAAACAGGATGGAGAAGCTGAAGGCGAAGATGTCGCGGAAGTTCTGGGCGATGGCGCCGGGGACTTCTTTGGGCAGCTTGATGGTGATGTCTCGCTTAATGCAGAAGGCATAGATGTTGACCGTGGCAAATGCGGCGACAAAGGAGCTCAGCAGGCCCTTGGTGCCCATGTTGTCGGTAAAGAACACCGAGACATCGGCGCCGTCGATCTTGGCACTCGTCTGGGTAACGGCCAAGATGAGCATAGCGCACATGGCGGCGACCATGGTGCTCGTGGCGTTGATGGCCTTGCCGGCAGGCATGCGGCGGTTCTTGGAGCCGGTCAGCGCGCTTGCGGTGGTGCCGGCGACCATGATGCCCACGACGCCCATCGTGAAGTTGTAAACCTTGTTGCAGAAGTTCACGACGTCGACGTTCCACCAGTCGGGCAGCGTAAAGCCGCCGACCGTGGCGACAACGCCCGGCAGGGTCGAAATAAGCAGGAAGACAGAAGAAGACAGGATAATGGGCATTGCTGCCAAAAAGCCGTCTTTAATGGCCTGAAGGTAGATGTTCTTAGAGACCTTGTCGAAGTACGGCTGACCTTTCTCCAAGAACTTAACGATCGATTCCATAGTTCACGCTCCTCTTTGCATGAAATCTTAATGGCATGGACGTTGAAAACCTATATGGTCTCCCGCTTGCTAAAAGCCCGGGTGCAGGCGGGGCCGGTCCCAGGGGGAGAGAGGGGAGCGGCTGGGTTTGTATCGCATAGGGCCGCTCCCTTCTCGGGGGAAAGCGAGGCGATGCGCTACTGCGCGTCCGCCATAGTGTCGGCGAGCTCCTTGTACCAGAGTGCCGACTGCTTGATGTAGCGTTTTTGCGTGTCGAAGTCGATGTAGAACAGGCCGTAGCGCTTGTTATAGCCATTGGCCCACGAGAACTGGTCCTGCAGGCTCCAGATAAAGTAGCCCTGGACGTCGACGCCCTCGGCGCGCGCCTGGAGCACCTTCTCCATGTGCTGGTCGACAAAGTCGATGCGCTCGGGATCGGCGACGATGCCGTTTGCGTCGGGCTCGGGGTCCTTGTGGCCCAGGCCGTTTTCGGTGATATAGATGACGGGGAGGTTGGGATAGGTGGCGCTGATGTGCTTGAGCGTGTCGTAGAGGCCTTGCGGGTAGATGAGCCAATCCCAGTCGGTGGTGGGGATACCCGGCATATCGACCTGCTGCCCGACGCCCTTAAACTTAAAGCACGAGGTGCCCTTGTCTCCGGTGCCGTTAAAGCTGTTGGTTGACTCGCCATCGTAGGCGGCGATAAACGCCGACTGATAGTAGTTGAGGCCGAACATATCGTTGCGGGGCGCCGCCTTGGCGAGCTCCTCCATGTCGCTGTCCTCAACCGTAAGTGTGGCGTTGTTGGCACGCAGAATCTCGTTGATGAGTGAGAGGGTGCGCGCGGAGTAGTGACCCAGGAAGGCGCCGTCCATGATGAAGTCGGTGTAGAAGGCGTTGTACAGGTCGGCGGCGTGCTGGTCGGCGGGCGAGTCGGTGGCAGGATATGCCGGCGTCAGGACGTTGACCATGCCAATGCGTCCGCCCAGGTGCTCGGTCTCGTCAAGATCCTTATACAGGTTGACGGCGCGGGCGTGGGCAACGAGCTCGTTGTGCTGGCTCTGGATGCCGCTCGTCACATCAAAGTGATGGTTGGGCGGGAAGTTGCCTTGGATGTATTGGGAGTGCGAGAGGCTGATGAGCTCGTTGATGGTGAACCAATTCTTGACCTCGCGGAACTCGCGGAAGCAGAACTCGGCATAGCGCACATAGGCGTCGACGGTCTTGCGGTTGAGCCAGTCGCCCTGGTTGAACAGGGCAGCGGGGGAGTCAAAGTGATGCAGGGACACATAGGGCTCGACGCCATACTTTTTGCAGCAGGCGAACAGCTCGTGGTAGTGCTTAACGCCCTCGGCGAGGGGTTCGGCATCGTCGCCGTTGGGGAAGATGCGGGTCCAGGCGATGGACACACGAATGGCGTTGAGTCCATGCTCGGCAGAAAGGCGGATATCCTCCTCGTAGCGGTTGTAGAAATCACTGGCCGGGTCGGGCAAAAAGCGACCCTGGGCGACAAGGTAATCGTCCCACATGGTCTTACCCTTGCCTGCCACCTTCGTGGAACCTTCCGTTTGGTACGCGGCGGTTGCGGCGCCCCAAACAAAGCCCTTCGGCAGCTGCTGTACGCGGTTTAGCAAAGACATATGCATACACCCTCTCGTCTCGCTGTTCGATATTGTGCGTTTGCGCTCAGGAGGCTCCCTGGTTAGCGTTCAGCGGTGAAAAAGCCCGATAAACACTATCTTAAAATGATTAGAACCAAAATGAGCACGTGAACATTTGACAATGAGCACGTTAACATCCGGCTGGGATGTATAGAAACAAAACAACTTAAAACAGCCGCGAACGGTTGTATTTGTTCGGTAAGCGGTTTTGATTGACAGAAGTTTTCATGTTGTGGTATATGGCTCGGGTATCATGAGCACGTTATCAATGTATGTACGATGCGCCATGGGCGCGGGGAATAGTTGGGAAGCAGGTTAGCGTGGAAGGCATGGATCAGCAGACAAGGAATGGTCGTTCGGCGAGCGCGGCAGAGGTTGCGGCGCTCGCTGGCGTGAGCCGCCAGACTGTGTCTCGCGTGGTCAACGGTATGCCCAACGTGACGGAAAAGACGCGCAAGCGTGTGCTGGCCGCCATGGAAGAGCTGGGCTTTCGTCCCAATTTTGCTGGAGCGGCGTTGCGCGGCGGGTCGTATCGTTCTATTGGCCTGTGCATGTACAACATCACACGTGTCGGTAACCTGGCGACGCTCGAGGGTATCATGCAAGCGGCGCGCGAGCACGATTTTGCCGTCACTATGATCGAGATGGGCGGCGACAAGCCCTATGCACTTGCCGATGCCTCGCGCCGCATGGTCGAGCGACCCGTCGACGGCATGATTCTCAACATGAACCGCATGGCTCCCGATTTTGAGGAGTTTGTTCCCCAGCCGGGAGTGCGAACGGTCATCCTGTCCATGTATGCGCATCCGCGCTGCACGACGATCGACTCCGACCAGTATGGTTCGTGCGAGCTGTTGACCAATTATCTGCTGGAACATGGTCACTCGAATATGCGGTTTGTGGCGGGTCCGGAAAACTCGATTTCCTCGCGTTTTCGTGAGGCCGGTTGGCGCGATACGCTGGGTCGTGCTCATGTCGATGCCGCTCCGATGCTGCGTGGCGATTGGAGTGCGGACAGTGGGTACGCCATGGGCGAGCGGATTGCGGCCGAGGTGCTTGCCGGCGGGTCGCAGGCGCCGACTGCCGTGCTTGCGGCAAATGACCAGATGGCGCTGGGCGTTATCGCCGCGCTCGAGAACGCGGGCCTGTCCGTGCCCGACGACGTGAGCGTGGTTGGTATCGACGACGCACTCGAGGGACTTGTTCCTCACAATCGACTGACGACGCTGCGATTTGATTTGCGCGGTGTCGGTAAGCTTGCGTTTGAGGCGGCGATTGGAGAGAGCTCGTCTATCGAGGCGATTCATGTGCCGAGTACGCTGGTCGAACGCTCGACTGTTAGGGACATACGGGGTTAGGTCCTACTCCGTTTGTCTCGATTTGTAACAGGTAGACGGTCAAAAGCGGGCTACGTGTTACAGATTTAGATTCTTCGGAAAGAGCAATCCTGTTCGTCTCAATCTGTAACAGCTAGGACCAAAAAACTCGGCTAGATGTTACAGATCGAGACAAACGGCTCCCGACCAGCCCAAAAACAAAAAGACCGGGGGCGGCGCGCCGTGTGACGTGCCGCCCCCGGCTGAGAAATGGGGACAGGTTGTGTGAGCGGGCAACCCCGCCAGCCACTAGTCCAGACGACGGGTCTGCGCCACGTGCTTGTACCAGTAGGCGCTTGCCTTGGGCGTGCGCTTCTGGGTTTCAAAGTCAACGTAAAAGAAGCCGTAACGCTTGTTGTAGCCATTGGTCCAGGAGAACTGATCCTGCAGGCTCCACAGGAAGTAGCCGCCCACGTTGACGCCCACCTCCATGGCCTTGAGCAGCCAACGCAGGTGCTGCTCGATGTAGTCGATGCGCGGCTGGTCGTCCACAAAACCGTCCTTGTAGGGGTCCTTGTAGCCCATGCCGTTCTCGGTGATGAAAATCTGCTTGTAGTTGGGGTAGCGCTGCTTAATGTAGACGAGCAGATCGAACAGGCCCTCGGGATAGATGATCCAGTCCCAGTCGGTGGTGGGGATGCCAGGCTTGTTCACATGCTCGCCAATACCCTTAACGCGCCAGCGGCCAGTGCCCTTCTCGCCCGTACCGTTGTGGTGCAGGTCGTTCTCGCCGTCGTAAGCCTTCAAGAAGCGGCACTGGTAGTTGTTAACGCCCAGGTAGTCGTTGTAGAGCGCGGCCTCGCGCATGATTTCCAGATCCTCGTCTAGGATCTCGATGGTGCCGCCCGAGACGGCAGCCAGGCGGTTGGCGCACTCGAGGGTGTCGGGCGCATAGTCGCCGCGGAAGGTGGCGTCGAGCAAGAACTGGTTTTGCAGCACGTGCTCGTTGTTGGCGGCTTTGATGTCGGCGGGGTCGTTCTCGTTGAGCGGGTACTTAAACTCCAGCGACTGGATGACGCCGATTTTGCCCTTAAAGCCGCCGTTGTGGAAGGCCAGCACGGCCTTGGCGTGGGCGAGCATCATGTTGTGCTCGCACTGGAAGGCCTCGGCCAGATGCGCCTTGACGCCACCGGGGAAGGTGCCCTCGATGTAGGTGTTGGAGGCGTCGGCCCAGATCTCGTTAAAGGTGAACCAGTAGGTCACCTGGTCGGCGTACTCCTTAAAGCAGAAGGTGGCAAAGTCCACAAAGGCGTCGATGGTCTCGCGGTTGAGGAAGTCGCCCTTCTCAAAGAGGGGAAGCGGCGTGTCAAAGTGATGCAGCGTGACGAACGGCTCAACGTGGTGCTTGTGGCACTCGGCGAAGAGATCGTGGTAGAACTGGACGCCCTCGGGGTTGATTTCGCCGGTGCCGTTGGGGAAGATGCGGCTCCAGGCGATGGAGAGGCGAATGCCGTTGATGCCGAACTCCTCGCACAGCTCCAGGTCGACGGGGTACTGGTTGTAGAAGTCCGAAGCGGGATCGGGGGAGAAGCGCCCCTGGGCCTCCAGAAAGTCGTCCCAGGCAACCTTGCCCTTACCGTGAGTGCGGGTCTCGCCCTCTACCTGGTAGGCAGCGGTGGCGCCGCCAAAGACAAAGTCCTCGGGAAACTGCGCGGGCGGGTTGGTGACGCTAGCAGGATTAACGGACATGATGATCCAATCGTCTAAATCGAAGGGCCAGCCGGTCTTGGATGGTCGGCTGGCCCTGGGCGTTACTTACTTCGAAAGTTGCTCACTCACGAAGGCGAGAGACTTGTCGCCGTTCTGGGAGAGCTCGATGTACTGCTTGCCACGGCAGGCGACGCACTTGTTGCCCACGCGCTCACAGTCCTTCTGCAGGTCGGCCAGGTAGCTTGCGGCCTGCGGGGCCAGGACGACCAGGTCAAAGTCGGGGAGCATGTCCACGTGGTTGCCATAGGCCTCGGCAGCGGTCTCGAGGTTAATGCCGCGCTCCTTGGCGGCCTTGGCCAGCGCGTTGGCGAGCAGGCCCGAGGTTCCGCCGCCCTGGCAGAGCACGAGCACGCGCTTGCCGTTGAGGTCGCTGGCGGTCGTTGTCTCGGCAGCGGGTGCTGCGGAAGCGGCGAGGGAGTCGGCCTTCACGGCCTCGGCAGCAGCGCCGGCGGCAACGCTCTTGGCGTCAGCCTTGCCCTGGAAGGCATCGTTGAGCTTGGCGGCCTTCTCGGCGTTCTTGGCGGCGAGCTCCTCCTCGGAAATCTCGGCCTCCTCGGCGCACTTCTGGGCGTCGTAGGCACGGAAGAACGGGTAGTACAGAACGAAGTCGACGACCAGGATAAGGGCGAGCATCACAAAGGCGAGCGGCTGGAAGCCCAGGCCCATGATGGTGCCGATGGGGCCGGGGACGGTCCAAGGCAGAGTGTACATAAAGCCGTTCATGCCCAAGAAGTCGATAAAGATCTTGAGGATCCAGATGTTGGCGATCGGTGCAAAGACAAACGGGACAAAGAAGACGGGGTTGAGCACGATGGGCGCGGCGAACAGCAGCGGCTCGTTGACGGCAAAGCAGACAGGGACGATGGCGGCCTTACCGACGGCGCGCATCTCCTGGGACTTAGCCAGGAAGCAGAACATAAAGACCAGGACGAGTGTGGCGCCGGTGCCGCCCATGCAGACGACGAAGTACTGGGCACCCTGGGTCAGGACAGCGGAAGCGTGCTGGCCAGCCTGGAACGCAGCTAGGTTGTCGGTCATGTTGGCAACGAGAGCGGCGGCGATGGCGGGCTCGACGATCGAGGGGCCGTGGACGCCGACGAACCAGAAGAGGCTCATGGCGCCGTAAATCACAGCGAGGCCGATATAGCCGTCGGCAGCGGTGAACAGGGGCTGGAACACCTGGATGACGCCCTGGGCAAAGCAGAAGCCAAAAGCAGCGCGGAAGACGATGTCAAAGACCCAAAAGACGGTAATGCAGACGGAGAAGGGGATGATGTCCTTAAAGGTCTGCGAGATGTTGGGCGGAACCTGCTCGGGCATCTTGACGGTGATGTTGCGCTTAATGAAGAACTTGTAGATGATGCCGGTCACAAACGCAGCGATAAAGGCGGTCAGCAGGCCCTTGGAACCAAGGTAGGTGGTGTTGAAGCCGCTGGCGGCGTCCGTGGCGATGGTGTCGCTCGAAAGGAGCAAGAAGCCGATGATGGCCGCGCACATGCATGAGATAAAGTTAATCTGGTTATTCTTGGGCAGATCGCGGTTCTGGGCGTCGGCGAAGTGCTTGGCCGTGGTGGCGGCGCAGGCGATGGCCAGGATGCCCATGGAGTAGTTGTAGCACTTCCACAGAGCGTTGTTGATGTCATCGGGCCAGTAGAAACCCCAGATGTTGGGGACCGAGGCTACCAGGCAGAAGATGGACGAAAAGATGATGATGGGGATGACGGAGATAAAGCCGTCGCGGATCGCCTTGAGGTACTTGTTGCGGGCGATCGCGTTGAAAAAGGGCTGGCCCTTTTCGATGATGGCGATGAGTTGCTCCATGCAATGCTCCTAAGAGTCGGTGGGTTAGCAACGATGGTAGCTTTTGACGTTCGGTTGCTAAAATGTTGACGTTGCCATTTTGTGACACAAAAAAGGACGCGAACCGGTGGTTCCTGTGCCTGCGAACCGTCGATTCCTTACGCGTAAACGTTTGAGCCGCCCGGTGGCTCTGTGTTTGCACAATGGCAACGCTAACATTTGGGCGACAAAAGCCGTTCGGGGAAGCAAAAATGTCGGTGAACGGTAGGTTTTGGGTGGTGAGCGTATGGTGGGGGAGGCGTTAGATATACTTGAAGACGTTTCATTTGACTGCGTAGGGTGCCACTAATGGCATCGTTGACATAGAAAGATCGACCTATGGCCGCTGTTAAAAAATCGGTATCCGTCAAAGACGTGGCGCGCCTCGCGGGCGTCTCGGAGCAGACGGTCTCGCGCACCGTGCACGATTCGCCCAGTGTGCGCCCCGAGACCAAGGAACGCGTGCGTGCCGCCATGCGCGAGCTGGGGTATCGCCCCAATTTTGCCGGTCGATCGCTGCGCCGTGGCAAGTTTAAGACCGTCGGCGTCGCCATGTTCAACATTACCGGTACCGGCAACCTCGACCGTATGGAGGGCTTTGCCGCCGCGGCCGACAAACATGGCTATGCCATCACCCTCACTAAAGTAGATGGACATCCCTATACCCTCGAGAGCGCATCGTCGCGTATGAGCGCGCTGCCGGTAGACGGCATGGTCGTGATCATGAATCGCATGCCAGCGGACTTTGGCACCTTCGAGCCGCTGCCCGGCATGCAGACGGTGCTCGTTACGATGCTGGAGCACCCGCTCTGTTCAACGGTCGATAACGACCAGTTCGATTGCTCGCGCCAGGTGGTCGAGTACTTGCTGGGGCGGGGGCACAAAACCGTGCACTTTATCTCGTGTCCCGAGCGCTCGCTTTCGGGCATGCGGCGCGAGGAAGGCTGGCGCGAGACATTGCGCGCGCATGGAATTGAGCCGCCGCGACTCGTCCGTGGGGATTGGACGGCACAGAGCGGATATGCTGCCGGTCAGGCTCTGGCGGAAGATCCGACCTGTACGGCCATTTATGCTTCCAACGATGCCATGGCATACGGCTGCATTCGCGGGCTCGAGTCATGCGGAAGGCGTGTGCCCGAGGACGTGAGTGTGGTGGGTGTTGATGACAGCCTGGGCGATATCGTGCCCGACCGTCGCCTGACCACGGTGCGCTTTGACAACAAGCGCGTCGGCATGTGGGCGGTCGACAAGATTGCCGACGCCGATGGGGGTGCGTCTGGCGTGGAGCACATGCTGATCCCCGGTGTGCTAGTAGAGGGCGATACGGTGCGCGATTTGTGTTAGGGTGCGGTCCTGTTTGGGTTGCCGATAATTGTGTTTGATATTGTTCAGATTGGTTTAAAAACCGTTCACGGGCGAAAAGTGACCGTTCATAGCTCGAAATTACGTTTTGAGCTGTTCTTTTTTGTTTGAATGTTATTGTTTCTGTCATACACAACGCAGCGCGTATGCCCGGACGCGATGCTCTCCATTGGTTCATATGTGAAAGGAACGCAACATGGCAACCAAAGAAGAAATCTCGATGGTTGGATTCGAGATTGTCGCATACGCAGGTGACGCCCAGACCGATCTGCTTGCAGCGCTCGATGCTGCTCGCGAGGGTGACTTTGAGAAGGCCGAACAGCTGCACAAGGATGCCAGCGATGCGCTCATCGGTGCCCACGACACGCAGACCAAACTGCTTTCGCAGGAGGCCGGCGGTGGCGAGATGGAAATGACCTTCATCATGGCTCACGCTCAGGACACCCTCATGACCACTATGATCCTGGAGAAGCAGACCCGCTTTACCATCGATGCCTACAAGCGCATCGCCGAGCTCGAGGCCAAGCTCGCCTAACGAGCCCTCACAACCAAGTCCCCTTCCAAAAGCTCTGCCGCAGACTCGCGACAGGGCTTTTTCTTTTTACCCGGCACTTGGGGACGTTCCTTATCTGCCGGCAGTTAGGGACACTCCTGCCATGCATTTGATCCTTTGAGGATGGAAGAAAACGGGTTATTAGGTTTGTTGCGGTGCCGACTCGACCCGTCGGTTACAAAACTATGCCGGTTTACTACGATGAATCGTATTCATTCAACTATAGAAAGAACAGCGTTATCAAAGCCGCAGGTAGAAAGCTTGCCATTTTCTGCTAATAGCAAATGTGGTCGGTCCTATCGGTTTTACGGTAGTAAACCGGCATAGTTTTGAAATGGCACTGTTCGACTAGCAGCGTTATGGAGCTTCTGCACGCCCTCCCGTTCGGTTTTTCGCTGGATGGGTATACTTTCACCCGCAATACAGGCCGGAATGAGGAGGTATCCAAATGCCGGATAACGGGTCAATACAAAAAAGAGGTGCGCACGAGATGGCCCATGGGCGTCCTGTCCAGATAACTGAGCATACGACGGTAACCGAGCTACAGCCCAGCCTGTCCGATATCGTGTGCGCAAACAAAAAGCTACAGATTGGCTTTATCGTTGCGCTCGTGGTACTGGCGCTGCTGTCGGGCTTTGTAGCTCGTCCGCATTTTGCCGATACCAAGACTTGGGACTCCACCATCGAAGTCATCGATCAAAAGAAGGGCAATGTTTTGGCGCTCACGACCTCGTGCGTCGCCCTATCTGCGGGTATCACTGCGCTGCCGGGCGATACGGGAACGCCAGTCGCCGAGCAGCTCGCGCAGCTTTCAGGCAACCTTGGTATCGTGCTTGCCGTGCTATACCTAGAGAAATATTTGCTTACGATTTTGTGGTCGGTTGGCCTGGGCATCCTGATCCCGTTTGCGCTGGTGCTCTTTGCGATCTCACTTGGCATTCACGGACGCTGGAGCACGAGCACAGTCATTCGCCGCGTGGCAACGCGTGTGCTGGTGGTCGCCATAATTGGCATGGTGTTGGTGCCCGCAAGCGTATGGGTGTCGCAGAAGGTCGATGAAACGTATCGCGTAAGTATTGAGCAAGCTCAGCAAAAGGCTGCGGATGCGGCAGATAGCGACAGCTCCAAAGCAAGCAAGAAAAAGACCGAGTCCACAGAGTCCAAGAATGTGCTTGAGCAGCTTGCCGACGGTGCCTCGGGTCTCGTCACATCGGTGACCAGCGGTGCCAAGCAGATTACCGATGAAATTGTGCAGCAGGTGACCGATCTGATCGAAGGCGTCATCGTGATGATCGTGACCTCGTGCGTGATTCCATTGCTGGTGCTCGCGGCGTTTTTGTGGCTGGGGCACGTGCTACTGGGGATTGATATTTCCGGCCCGGCGAACTATCTGACGGGTCGCTTTCTGAGCGCTCCGTCCAAGCACGCCAAAAAGGGCGGGCAGTCCGAGTAGCTAAAACAGCTGTATATACTGGGGCATACCGCCGAAGGGCGGCCGAGACACGTTCTCGGCCGCCCTTTTGTTTGTTGAATGCGCGGTAAGCCGGGCCTTTTCTGAGTCCAAACGGTCAGCAACCATCCGCGAACGGTATTTGTTCAAAAAAGAACAAAGACAAACAAATTATTGTTGCAGTTAATGTTCGAATGTGTTCAAATAAACATGAACAGTGAAGAACCGCACATTCAGATGCCCGGACCTGAACGCGATTCAACACTTCCAAACAGAAACTACGCACCTGCGTATCTCTCAAGGAGGATGTCATGAGAGTTGTAATCGCTTCCGATGCCGACGGTATGTCGATGAAGGAGTCCATCAAGGAGATGCTCATCGCCGACGGTCACGAGGTCGTCGACTATTCCGAGACCCCTGCCGCGGACTTTGTCGATTCCGCCACCGCCGTTGCCAAGGACCTGCTGGAGCACAAGGATTCCCAGGGCTTCGCATTCGATAAGTACGGCGTCGGCTCCTATATGGCCGCCGTCAAGATCAAGGGCATGGTCGTCGCCAACATTTCCGATGAGCGTTCCGCTTACATGACCCGCGAACACAACGGCTCGCGCATGGTCACCATGGGCCCGGGCGTTGTGGGCACCGAGGTCGCCAAGAAGATCGCCCGCGAGTTCCTGCGCGCCCAGTACGCCGGCGGCCGTCACCAGATCCGTGTCGACATGCTCAATAAGATGGCCTAACGAGAGCCACCGAGAACTCGAACTTCTATCTCAACTTGTGAATTCAGACGAAAGGACGTTCTGATGAAGAAGACCATCGCAATCGGTTGCGACCATATCGTTACGGACGAGAAGATCTATCTGGCCGACCGCCTGGAGCAGGCTGGCTACAAGGTGCTTGACTGCGGCACCTACAGCCACACCCGTACGCACTATCCCATTTACGGTAAGGCCGTGGGCGAGGCTGTTGCCAGCGGCAAGGCCGACTTTGGCGTGGCCCTGTGCGGCACCGGCATCGGCATCACCAACGCCGTCAACAAGGTTCCCGGCGCCCGCTGCGCCCTGGTTCGCGACATGACCTCTGCCCTGTATGCCCGTCGCGAGCTCAACGCCAACATCGTGGGCTTTGGCGGCAAGATCACCGGCGAGTTCCTGATGGCCGATATCATGCTTGCCTTCCTGGAGGAGCCCTACGACAAGACTCCCGAGCACGATGCCCTGATTGCCAAGATTGATGCCTGCAACAAGGCCGACGCCGAGGCTCAGGCTGACCCGCACTTCTTTGACGAGTTCCTGGAGAAGTGGGACCGCGGCGAATACCACGACTAGTGGGGTTCCGGCGTTCTACCGAACGCCAGACCAGTCGACGCTGCGAAGCCATCTGGCGGGCGAGCTGCCGTTCAGCTTCAGTGGCATGGCCAGAAGGTCAATGCCGCCTCGCTTCAAGGCACCTTGCCTCGCCAGCTGGCTTCACGCTGACGTTGGGGGTGCCTGTGGGGTCGCCCCTGTTGTTGCGAAGCCGTCTGGCAAGCGAACTGCTCTGATAACACTTTTGCTTGCTGAGCTTGTGTGCTTCGTTTTGGCGGTACCCGGCATTCTGCGGCTTTTTAATTGACGGCTCGCGTTTCTGTGAGGGGGCGCGGGCCGGTTTTCTAAACAGGAGTTCAATATGATTCTGACCGTTACCATGAACCCGTCGATTGATACGCGCTATCAGCTCGACAAGCTGATCATCGACGATGTTAACCGTGTGACGCCCGAAAAGACCGCTGGCGGCAAGGGCCTCAACGTGAGCCGCGTGCTGCTGCAGCTGGGCGACGACGTGCTCGCGACCGGTCTGCTCGGCGGCCACATGGGCGCCTATATGGCCGAGCTTATGGATGCCGACGGCGTCAAGAACGACTTTGTGCCCATCGCCGGTGAGACGCGCATTTGCCTGAATATTCTGCACGAGGGTAATCAGACCGAGCTGCTGGAGAGCGGCCCGCAGATCGCCCCGGCCGAGCTCGAGGCCTTTACGGCTAAGTTCGCCGAGCTTGCAGCGAAGGCGGACGTTGTGACGCTTTCGGGCTCACTGCCGCGTGGCGTCGATGCCGGCTACTACGCCGAGCTCGTCAAGATCGCCGAGGAGGCGGGCGCCAAGGTGCTGCTCGACACTTCGGGTGCATCGCTGGAAGCCGCGCTGGAGTCCGACGCTAAGCCTGAGCTTGTAAAGCCCAACCTGACCGAGATTAACGGCCTGCTGGGTACGTCCTTTACGACCGATGATGTCGATGCCCTGCGCGAGGCGCTTGCCGCCGATGACCGCTTTGCCGGTATCCCCTGGGTTGTCGTTTCGATGGGGGCTGCCGGTTCGGTGGGCTTCCATGAGGGCCGCGCGTTCCGCGCCAAGACGCCCGCGATTGCGGCTGTGAACGCGACGGGTTCCGGCGACTCGACCATCGCCGGCTTTGCGCATGCCATTGCTGCTGGTGCCGACGACGTCACGGTGCTCAAGACCGCCAATACCTGCGGCAAGCTTAACGCCATGGACCCCAAGACCGGCCACCTGGTCATGGATCGCTGGGACGAGGTCTACAACAGCGTTGTCGTGACTGAACTGTAGGGTTACGCGGTTTTACCAAACCGCGTAACGGCGCG
>DXLY01000001.1:34652-39121 GCA_019414465.1 Collinsella sp. | reverse complement strand
TTTAATGACTAGTCGTTTAAGAACGCCCCTTAAGAATGCCCCCAATGACTACACTCAAAAAACGGCGCCCGCCGGCGATGTTGCCGGCGGGCGCCGTTGTCTTGAAGACGAAATGATCCGTTTTCCTTTGTCCCCAGGGGATCATTACAGTGAGTCGATAAAGCGCTGTTGGGCGGCGCGGCCGGCTTCGTCCCACTTAAAGACGCCGGCGTTGTCGAGCACGTGGCCAAACACCACGCCGACCTCCTCGTGCAGGATATCGATGGCGTTGTCCGCCGTAAGCTCGTCGGCACGGCGGGCAAAGACGTCCTCAGCCCATGCGGCGTGGCTGCGGCAAAGGTCGTCGCTCTCGAGAGCGCCGGCAAGATCGTAGCTGGCATCGGCTTTGGCCGCCAGCAGGTGCTCGCGAACAGCGCCGAGCTCGGGAACCAGGCGCGGCGGCAGAATGGCCAGGCCCATGACCTCGATCAGGCCTATGTTCTCCTTCTTAATGTGGTGATACTCGGCATGCGGGTGGAACACGCCCAGCGGATGCTCGTCGGTCGTGATGTTGCAGCGAAGCGCCAAGTAGGCCTCGTAGATCTCGCCTCCGGCATTGCCGCGGGAGTCGACGCGGCGGATGACGGGCGTCACGGTGTTGTGCGCCACGCCGTCGGCTGTGTGCGCGATGACGCCCACGGACTCATCGGTCCATTCGCGCCAGGCGAGGATAATCTTCTCGGCAGCATCGAGCAGCGCGCCGCGGTCGTGCGAGCGCAGGCGCAGCACCGAGAGCGGCCACTGCAGCACGGTGCCGGTGACCTGGTCAAATCCGGGCACGCTAAACTGCGAGACCTCGGCGGCATGCATCATGGGGAATTCGTGCGCACCGCCCTGGAAGTGGTCGTGCGACAGAATCGAGCCGCCCACGATGGGCAGGTCGGCGTTGGAACCGATAAAGTAGTGCGGGAACAGGTCGACAAAATCGAGCAGGCAGGTCAGCCCCTTGCGGTCGACGTGCATCGGACGATGCTCGGAGCTCATGGCAATGCAGTGCTCGTTAAAGTACGCGTACGGGCTGTACTGGAAACCCCAGCGCTCGCCGTTGAGCTGGATGGGGATAATGCGCAGGTTCTGGCGAGCGGGGTGAGCGCCGCCGTCGGCTGCGGCGGAGCGTCCGGGATAGCCCTCGTTTTCGATGCAGAGCTGGCAGGCGGGATACTTCTCGCCCGTGTTCTCGGCTGCACCTGCCGCGGCGATATCGCGCGGGTCCTTCTCGGGCTTGGACAGGTTGATGGTGATTTCCAGGTCACCCCAGTTGGTGGGGGTGCTCCATTTGATGTTGCGTGCGATGGCGGCGCGGCGCACATAGCCGGCATCGCAGCACAGGCCGTAGAACCAGTCGGTCGCGGCGCGGGGCTCGTTGACGCCCATACGCCCATTGAACTCTTCGTTTACAACCGAAGGCCTCGGCATCAGCACGCCCATGATGCGCATGGCGATGCGGTCGCGGCCCGACGCCGTGTCCTCGACAGCACCATTGGCAACGGCGGCCTCGGCAAGCGCGGCAAGCGTGCCCTCCAGGTCAAAGTCGGGGAGTGTATCGGGGTGCAAGAGCGAAATCTTCTCGGTCTTGGGTGCCCAAGCCATGTCGAGTGCGGGGCCCGTGGCGCCGATGCACTCCAAAATGGTGTTGTATGCCCAGATGCGATCGTCCTGGCCGATCATCGATCGGTGGATAGCGTACTCGATCAGGCTCTGCGCGGCCTCGCGCACGTCGGTCATTACAGCCATGCCGCGTAAGCCCCCTTGTCAGAAATTGCGTAGTGGCGGGCAGAGCCTTCGCCCAGCCAGCCGTTCATCTTGGCAATGAAGGTGTCGACCAGGTCGAGCGGCACGAAGGCCTGGATGGTGCCACCAAAGCCGCCACCGTGAATGCGGACGGCGCCGCGGCCGTCGAGCACGTGCTCGGCCAGCGCCAGGGCATACATGGAAGGCTGCTCGGAACCCAGCTTGGCAACAACATTCTGCAGGTACATGGCAGAGCTGGCGCCGGACTCGCGCGTCAGGACCAGGAACTGGTCGATGTCGCCGGCGTTGAGCGCTGCCCAGCGCTTGTCGACCAGGCCGTTCTCGTACCAGTAGTGAACGGCGCGCAGGCAGGCGCGGTCGCCCAGCTTGGCGCGCAGCTCGGGGAGCTTGGCGTCAAAGTCGGCAACGTCGACCTCGCACAGGCGCGCCTTGCCAAACTCGGCAGCGACGTCTTGCATCTCGCGCGGAACGGCGGCGTAGTCATCGGTGGCAGCCACGTGGTCGGCGCCGACCTTAACGAGCACGAGCGCATAGCCGTGATCCTCAAAGTTGAGTTCGAGCTTCTGGGTTTTAGGCTGAGCCTGGTCCTCAAAGTCCATGTAGGCGAGGCCGCCCAGGCACACGGCGGCTTGGTCCATCAGACCGCAGGGCTTGCCGTAGTAGTTGTTCTCGGTGCGCTGGCTCATCTGAGCGAGCGTGACGGGCTCAATGGCGGGCGCGCCCCAGAGCGTCTCCATGGCACGGCCGTACGCGGCCTCGACGGCGGCAGAGCTGGAAAGGCCGCCGCCCGAGGGGACGGAGCAGGTGAAGGCGAAATCGAAGCCCCGGGGCTCAACACCAAGCGCTGCGACCTCGTGGGCCATACCGCGGACGAGGCTCGCGGACGTGCCCTTCTCGGACTCTTGAACGTCTAGCGTGTCGAGCGCGATCTCAAACGTGGGGTAGCCCTCGTCGGCAACGCGGACCTTGTTGGAATCGGTCGCCACGGCAATGCCGTCAACGGCGACATCGAGCGAGCCGGCGATAACATGGCCACCCTCGTGGTCGGTGTGGTTGCCGCTGATCTCGGAACGGCCGGGCGCGTGCACGTAGAGCACCTGGCGGTCGCCGATGGGGCCAAACTCCTCCTCGAACAGCTTGGTGAGCGTGGCGAGTGTCTTTTCGTCGGGGGTGATCATGAGGGTCCTTTCCTTGGCGCGCACGGGTGAGTTTTGCGTCGTTATGAGTACGTTAACAACTTGAAGCGGCATGAACCAAGTGTTTACGATGCCGCACGTTACGGGCTATGTTAACGTACTCATAACACAACACTTATCACTTTTTGAGAATCTGGTAATCGGTAGAAATTCAGCCGTGAACGGTATTGCCGTATGGACTTATAGAGCAGAAGAGATGCAGATAGAAAAAGTAGAGTACGTTAACATGCGTCCGACGATAGCGGGCCTCGGCGCGGGGTGCATTTCTGCCCGGGCCGGCATTCACGCTATTCAGATCTCGCAAGGGTGAAGGTGATCCTGTGGCAAGGCGCCCGTCCAACGATACAGGTACGCGTCCGGTCTCCATGGCCGACGTCGCCCGCGCTGCTGGCGTTTCGCAGCAGACGGTTTCGCGCGTCGCCAACGGTTTGCCTAACGTCAACGAGCAGACGCGCCAGCGCGTGCAGGCCGCTATGCAAGAGCTCGGCTTTCGTCCGAGTTATGCCGGTCGCTCGCTGCGCGACGGCCGCTACCATTCGGTCGGTCTGTGCATCAACGATGTCACCAAGTTTGGCAACCTCTCAATGATCGACGGCATCGCCAGCGCTGCTCGCGAGCATAATTGCGCCATCACGCTGGTCGAGATGTCCAAGACCGAGGAGTTTTCGCTTGCCGAGGCCACGCGTCGTATGGCCGCGCTGCCCGTGGACGGTATCATCATCGGCATGAGTCGCATGGCACCCGATTTTGAGACGTTTGATCCGTTGCCGGGCATTGGCACGGTCATCGTTACCATGTACGCGCATCCGCGCGTGACCACAGTCGATTCCGACCATTACGGCTGCTCGCTATTGCTTATGGATCACCTGTTTGAGCTGGGACACGATCAGATTCGCTATATTGGCGGCCCGTCGTTCTCGGTCGACGAGCAGTTTCGTCGCGCCGGTTGGCAGGATGCACTCGAGCGTAAGCACATTAAGCCGCAGGCGCCGCTCGAGGGCGATTGGTCTGCCAACAGCGGATACGAAGCCGGCAGATATCTGGCCGAGCACGACCGCACCATGACGGCGATTTACGCGGCAAACGACCAAATGGCAAACGGTGCCATCGCCGCGCTGCGCGATAGCGGCTTGCGCGTGCCCGAGGACGTGAGCGTGGTGGGCGTCGACGATTCGCTCGACGACTTTGTCGCACATAACGAGCTCACGACCGTTCGATTCGATCTGCATCAGCGCGGGCGCGAGGTGTTCGAGCGCGCAGTTCCCAAGGCGGGGGCATCGGACAAAACCGTCGCCATTCGTATTCCCGGTCAGCTCATCGTTCGACACACCACGGCAGCGCCGCGTGCATAGTTTTCGCAGGTCAACGGCTCGGCGTTGCATATCAATAACAATCGGTAAGGATGCCGGCAGATAGCCGTGACTATGAAGGCGAGTGCTATGATAGACGGGTTCATTTGTCTATCTAGGAGGCTTTGCCTGA
>DXLY01000001.1:0-34552 GCA_019414465.1 Collinsella sp. | reverse complement strand
AAGGCGAGTGCTATGATAGACGGGTTCATTTGTCTATCTAGGAGGCTTTGCCTGATGGAGATCACCAAGGATATCCGCTACATTGGCGTTGACGATCATGACATCGACCTGTTCGAGGGCCAGTACGACGTGTCCGAGAACGGTATGGCATACAACAGCTACGTTATCTTGGGCGAGAAGATCGCTGTCGCCGATTCGGTCGATGGCGGATTTGTCGACGAGTGGCTCGGCAACCTCGAGACCGTGCTCGACGGTCGCACGCCCGATTACCTGGTCGTTCACCATATGGAGCCCGATCACTCCGCTGGCATCGCCGCCTTTATGGAGCGCTATCCCCAGGCCCAGATCGTGGCCAGCATGGGCGCTTTCCGCATGATGGTCAACTACTTTGGTACCGATTATCCGGAGCGCAAGATGGTCGTCAAAGAAGGCGACGTGCTCGACCTGGGTGGCCACAGCCTAACGTTTGTCGGCGCCCCCAACGTGCACTGGCCCGAGGTGCTGTTCTCTTACGAGGCTACCGACAAGGTACTCTTTAGTGCCGACGGCTTTGGCAAGTTTGGCGCTAACGACATCGAGGATCCCGAGGGCTGGGCTTGCGAGGCGCGCCGTTACTACTTTGGCATCGTGGGTAAGTTCGGCAAGTTTGTGCAGGCCGTGCTCAAGAAAGCCGCCGATTTGGACATCCAGATTATCTGCCCGCTCCATGGCCCTGTTCTTACCGAGAACCTGGGCTATTACCTCGACACCTACAACACCTGGTCGAGCTATCAGCCCGAGGACGAGGGCATCACGATTGCCTATGCGAGCGTGTACGGCCATCTGAAGGCTGCCGTTGAGGAGCTCGCATCTGCGCTCGAGGCCCGCGGCCAGAAGGTTTCCGTCTTTGACCTGGCTCGCGACGACATGGCCGAGGCCGTTGAGGATGCGTTCCGCTACGACCGCCTGGTACTCGCCTCCATCACCTATCAGGGCGAGATCTTCCCGTTTATGAGCACCTTCATCCACACGCTCGCCGAGCATGCCTACCAGAACCGCACCGTGGCGCTCGTCGAGGCCGGTTCCTGGGCACCTGCCGCCGCTAAGGTTATGACCAAGGAGCTCGAGGGCATGAAAGACATCACGCTGACGCAGAATAAGGTGACCGTCCTGGGTTCGCTCAACGACGCATCGCGCGCCCAGATTGAGGCCCTCGCTGACGAGCTCTCCAAGTAGCGATACGTTCACTTTTAACGCTCAAACCACCACAAAGGGGACAGGCACCTTTGTGGTGGTTTTTGTTTTTAGATGCGGGCGATGACGAGGGCTGGACGTGCGCTGTCAGTGGCTTCGGCGATTGAGGTAGTGACGGCATCGTCGGGATCACGGTCCATCACGATGGTGTTGACATCGGTCAGTTCGGCAAAGCGGTACATGCCGCGTCCGTTGACCTTGCTGGCGTCCATGAGGGCGACGCTTTGACGGGCGGCACCGACCATTGCCGCTTTGGTCTCGGCCATCTGCGGAAAGTCGGTGGTAAAGCCGCAGCCGGGAACAAAAGCGCCGGGGCACATGACGGCAAGGTCGGCGTGAACCATTTGCAGCGCTTGCATGGTGAGCGGTCCGTACAGATAACGATGGCCTTTGCGCAGCGCCCCGCCCAGCATGACGACATCGACCGAGGGCATGCTCTCGTCGATATAATCGGCGATGGTAATGTCGGCCGTGATGACGGTGATGCCGTCGCGCTGATCGAGGAGCCGGACGAACTCGAGCGCCGTGGTGCCCGAGTCGACGAGCAGCGTGTCACCGTCATTGACGAGCCCGATGGCGATTTGGGCAATGGCCTGCTTAGCGGCGACATTTACGTTGATGCGGCGATCTTGCGTGGAGACAGTTAGGCGTTTGTGGAGCGACACGGCGCCGCCATGCGTGCGACGCAGCTTGCCGGATTCGGCGAGTGCGTCCAGGTCGGCGCGGGCGGTGACGGAGGACACGCCAAAGGTTTGGGCGATTTCTGCCACTTGCACCGAGGCGTTATGTTCGAGCATCTCCATAATGGCGGCACGACGCTCATCGGCGAAAGCTCGGGGTGTTGCATGGGCCATATTCGCTCCATCATCGTCTGAAATTTGCAGGAATTGTGTTGAGTCCATTTTCGTTCATTTTCTTTTTAAGTAAGAAAACGCCTTTCGATTACTTACTTTTTCTATAAAAGAAAGACGTTTAACGCCCAAAATTCAATATCGAACACGCCCACTCAGCTCCAATTCCTTCCGTTTGCTTTTCAAAAATGACTGTATTGACCTGCATGGGCTCAATATCTCGCACATACAAAGCCGCTGAATTTCATACAATGAGCGCAGCAAAACGCAAGGTAAAACGCCTTGCGGACACGTACGCCCGATGTCCAGATGCGGGCGAGGGAGAGGAGCAAACGCTCATGGCACTTGTTACCACCGAAAAGATGCTCAAGGACGCTCAGGCCGGCCACTACGCTGTTGGCGCTTTCAACGTCGAGAACCTCGAGTTTGTTATGGCCGTTCTGGCCGCTGCCGAGGAGACCAAGTCCCCCGTCATCATGCAGACCACCCCGGGCACCATTAAGACCGCTGGCCTGGACTACTTCTACGGCATGGTCAAGGCTGCCGCCGAGCGCGCTTCCGTGCCCGTCGCCCTGCACCTCGATCACGGCGATGGCTATGACCGCTGCATGCAGGCTTTCCGCACTGGCTACACCTCCGTTATGATCGACGGTTCGCACGAGTCCTTCGAGGACAACATCGCCCTGACCAAGTCCGTCGCCGATGCTGGCCGCGCCATGGGCGTGCCCGTCGAGGCTGAGCTCGGTAAGGTTGGCGGCAAGGAGGACGACGGTCCCGCGGTTGAGGGCGAGAGCCCCTACACCGATCCTGCCGAGGCCAAGGAGTTCGTCGAGCGCACCGGCTGCACCTCGCTGGCCATTGGCGTTGGCACCAGCCACGGCGTGTACACGAGCGATCCGCACATCGAGCAGTCCGTGGTCAAGGCCATCCGCGACGCCGTCGACGTGCCGCTGGTTCTGCACGGCACCTCCGGTGTGCCCGATGAGCAGGTTGCCGAGGCTGTGAAGAACGGCATCTGCAAGGTTAACTACGCCACCGAGCTGCGTCAGGCCTACACCAAGGGCTTCATGGCCTACATGGCCGAGAACCCCGCCTGCTTCGATCCCAAGAAGCCGGCCAAGGAGGGCATGCGTGAGATCACCGAGCTGGTTAAGATCCGCATGACCAACCTTAACTCTGTGGGCAAGGCAGAGTAACAGCAAGGGTACTCCGACTCGCTACATATCCCGGGGGGGGACGAGGACTTAGTTCCCCAATCGTCCTCGGGCATGCAAAAAGCCTCGCTGCGCACTTCGTGCGGCGAGGCTTTTTGCCCCCTGCGGAAAGATTGGGGAACTAAGCCCTCGTCCCTCCCAGGTTGACCTACTCGAGGTCGTCGCCCTTGTGGCGTTAGGGCGGAAAATAATAAGAAGCCTTCGCGCTGCGGAATGATTTTGGAAACTAAGTACGGGGACCCGCCCAAACCGTCCTGCTCAATCGCCCTTGTGGCGTTGGGGCTAAAAGGGTGGGACGCGTGGGTTATTTGGTTGTTAGGGTTAGTAGGTCGTTGGGGGTTTTGAGGTTGTAGGTGGCGTTTGGGATGTCTTGGTGTGATCCCCATGCCGCTCTGGCAAAACTGACCCCTGCCGAAGTTGCGCATTGTTCGTCGTAGACGGTGTCGCCAACGTAGACGACGTTGCCAGGATTCGCGCCCGTACGTCGGAGATATTCGAGCATGGGTGCGGGCGAAGGCTTGTGCTCGGTTGTGTCTTCGACAAGGATGATGTGTTCAAAAAACTTATCGAAGCCAAGGGGTGCAATTTCGTCTGTGTATTCGTCGCGCGCACGTGAGGAGACGATGCCAAGTTTGCAGCCGTTGTTGGCGAGTGTTGCGATGACTTCAAGCAAGCCTGGAAACACGCTGATGGTGCTTTTAAAGCTGGCAGCAACTTGGCACCAGCGATTCAACGTTGCCTGCGAGTAGATTCCAAGTTTCTCAAGGGCATCCTTGCCGGGTATGCCGAGGGCAAATTCAAGCTCGTGTCGGGGGAGCGTTTTGCCGGTTTCTTCTTGGATAATCTGGCCAAGCGATGACAGCACGCTTTCTTCTGTATCTGCCAATGTCCCATCAACGTCAAATACGATATGGTCAAAGTGCTTCATATGGTTGCTCCTCTCTGTTGTTTGCCTGCAAGTTTGATGCGGTGACAGAAGAAAGGCTAGCGGGATTTCTGCCTGGTGCTATCGAGATTCTGCCTCGCTGCTCGATAGCTCGAAGGAGTGCACCCCATTTGTTCTTTAAATACCTGGCCAAGATGGCTTGCTGTTATAAATCCGCATTGGCGCGCGACTGTCTGTACCGTTCGCGTGGTGTGTGCCAAAAGTTCGCAAGCACGGTTTATGCGGTATGCGCGTAGATATGCCGCCGGGGTCGTTCCTGCACAAGTTTCGATAATGCGGTAACACTCTCTTTCGCTTACGCCGGCTGCAGATGCCATCTGGGGCACATCTATAGCGGCTGAATAGTTTGCGCGGATAAAGTCCAGGATTGCCTTGAACTGTACGTCGCGGCTGGTCATCCAAGAGGCGCCGTCGGAAGAAAAGAGCGGTTCGGTCTTGGCGTTAATCTGAATCCAGAGCTCTGACAAACTATTTCGAAGCGCCATCTCGTTCTGCGGCTGTTGAAGGTCGTGGCTAAAGGAGCTCTTCAGCAAATCGATAAAGGGCATATCGTCGGGATTGGTGGGCGACCATTTGAGCACATCGACGCCTCGACATTGAAGCAATGGGTTGATGTAGCGCTTTTGGAGACGTCCCGCGGGATCGCCGAGCATCGACGGCTGAAAGATATGCAGCATTTGAATGGCTGGCGCCGAATTGGGTGATTGCAGCGTACTGTGCAAAACGCCGCCGTTGATAAAGCCGGCGGACCCTTCCTCAAAGCGTACGTGCTCATGAGCCGCGTGCGTTCGATAGTCAATCGCTCCCTGCTCCATGTAGAAAAGCTCAACTTCGGAATGCCAGTGCCAGGGGACGGAATTGCCCGGATAGCGAGCGAATTCTGCGCGTTCGGCAATATAGGGCCAGTCTTCGGCGGTCTCGGGAAACGCTTCCTCGCGTCCTCCGCGGTGCAATTCTATGTGATCCATGTTTCGCATGGCATCAGTATAAAGCGCGATGGGCTTAGATTGCTCTTGCCTGTTCGGGGAACGCCTTGTCTAGGGATGCTTGGAGCTTTTCGAAGGATGCTCGTAAGTTGAGGCTCTGATCGGCTGAGCGCTTGGTTTTTGTGGTGGGGGAGTCGAGGAGACCGTTTCTCTGTGTCGGGGGGAAGGAGAAAAGGTCTGCATGTGTTAGGGATGGCTGCTGTGTTGCGTCATTGGAAGAATGCATGCTTATGCGGCCTCCTCGATGTCCACCAAAAGGTTGCGCTCGGGGTTTGCTGCTAGGTCCCGTGCGCTGGCAGTATTATGCCGCGGCTGCCGCAAAGAAGCGCTAAAGAAAGGCTTAACCTGGTTTGGTGTTACGATGAAACTGCAGGTCAGAGGTATCGAGTAACACTCTTGAAAGGTTTTGAGCTTAAGGGCTTTCTAAGGTTTGTGACGTGGATGTGGCGCGGACGTGCGGAGCGTGTGAATGCTCGCTGTTAGCGCTGCGGCTCTGTGGCGCGCACCTGCTCGATGACCTTTTCCATCGTGGCGTCGATGCGGTCTTTTTTGAGTTCGCATTCCCAGATGGTTATGGGCGTCCAGCCCATTTGAGTGAGCGCTGCCACAGCAGCACGGTCGCGCTCGACGTTGCGACGGAACTTTGCCTCCCAAAACTCAACGTTGCGCTTGGGCTGGCTTGGGTTGCACTTGGGGCAGCGGTGCCAAAAGCAACCGTTGACGAAGATGGCGATCTTGCGGCCGGGGAAGGCGATGTCGGGCTTGCCGGGTACCTTCCATTCCAAACGATAGCCCGTAAGGCCCGCGGCCCGTAGGCGCTGACGTACGAGCAGCTCGGGCTTGGTGTTGGCGCGCTTGTTGCCCTTCATGGACTTTTTGATGGCGGCGCGACGGCGGACCAGTTCGCGCTCGTCAGCGGAGAGGTCCGAGGTATCGATGCCGTCGAGCAGACCGGGCTTGGGACGCTTTTTGCTGCGGCGTTTAGGTGCGCGCTTGGGTTTGGCGGAGGGTTTGTCGGCTGTGTTGGGCGCGGCGTCATCGGCAGAGCTTGTCTCAAGCCGATCTTCCTTCAACTCAATCAGAGCATCGATAAGCCCTTTGTCGGCGGGCATCCACTCCACCGTGGCAAGCGAGGTACGCGGAATCCAGCGGATATCGAGTTGGTGGTCATGCTTCTGGGGTTCATCGGATTCATCGGCTAGCGAGCAGTAGTAGCACTCCATGGAGAGATGGAAATCGGGGTAGTCATACTCAACGGTGTAGAAGTCACGCAGGTTGGTGACCTTCACCTGCAGCTCTTCCATGAGCTCGCGGCGCACGGCGTCTTCTGGCGTCTCGCCGCGCATGAGCTTGCCACCGGGGAACTCCCAAAGTCCCTGCATGTCGCCGTAGCCGCGCTGCACGGCCAGCAGCTCGTCGGATCCTTCCTTGCGAATGATCCCAGCGGCAACATGAACAGTCTTCAACAGGAGTCCTCTCTCAACATCAACACGTGACAGGCTAGCTATCCTTACCTTACGCAACGGTAAGGCAAGCGTAAGCCATATCGATGGTAGCCGACTCGGCTTCTTGCGACTATAGATGCCGTAGACTAATCGCAAGAAAGGACTCGGTATGCAAACCACGCACATGGCGACCCCGGTACTGGAGGTCGCGCATCTCGAAAAGGTATATGGAGCGCTGGGCAACGTGACCCGCGCGCTCAACGACGTCAGCTTTACCGTCAACCGCGGCGAATTCGTTGGCATCATGGGCGCCTCGGGCTCGGGCAAGTCGACGTTGCTCAACTGCGTCTCGACCATCGATAGCGCTACGAGCGGCACCATCCGCATCAACGGCCAGGACGTAACACGCATGAAGCAGGCCAAGCTCTCGCAGTTCCGCCGCGAGGAGCTGGGCTTTATCTTCCAGGACTCTAACCTGCTCGATACGCTCACGGCACGCGAGAACATCGCCCTGCCGCTCACCATCGCCCGTACAAACTCGGCGGAGATCTCGACCCGCGTGCAGGATGTGGCAGCGCGCCTGTCCATCAGTCAGGTGCTCGACAAGTATCCCTACCAGATGTCCGGCGGCCAGCAGCAGCGCGTTGCCGCGGCTCGCGCGCTCGTCACCGACCCCACCATGATCATGGCCGACGAGCCCACCGGCGCCCTCGATTCCAAGAGCGCTCGCCTGCTGCTCGAGAGCCTGGAGGCCCTTAACCGCCGCCTGCGCGCCACCGTGCTCATGGTTACGCACGACAGTTTTGCCGCCAGCTACACGAGCCGTGTGCTGTTTATTCGCGACGGCAAGATCTTCACCGAGCTGCGCCGCGGCGACACCGACCGCCGAGAGTTCTTTGACCGCATTATGGAGGTCGTTGCCATGATGGGCGGTGAGGGCTCCGATGCTCTGTAAACTCGCTTGGGGCAACGTCCGCCGCGCCGGCCGCGACTACCTCGTCTACCTTTTGACGCTCACCCTGGGCGTCACGGTCTTCTATGCCTTTAACACCATCTCGATGCAGGTCGACATCGCCGGAATCGATGAAAAGGGCTTGGCGCAGGTAATGGGCAGCATGCTCGGCGACCTGACGTACTTTTTGGCCGGTGTCATGGCCTTTTTGATGGTGTATGCCAATAACTTCATCATGAAACGCCGCAAAAAGGAGTTTGGCCTGTACCAGGTGCTCGGCATGGGGCGCGGGCGCGTCGCCACGATCATGGCGCTCGAGACCGTGATAGTATCGGTCGTGGCCTTTGTCGTCGGCATTGTGCTGGGTGCGGGACTCTCCCAGCTCATGACGTTCTTTACGGCCTCGCTTTTTAAGACACAGATCGCCAATTTCCACTTCTTTTTCTCGGTGCATGCGTTCAACCTGACCCTTGCCTGCATGCTCGTAATGTTTGTGCTCACGCTACTGCTGAACCTTCGCGCCGTGCGTCGTACCAAACTCATCGAGCTTATGGGTGCCGAGCGTCGCAACGAGAGCATCAAGACACGCAACCCCTGGATCGCGATTGCCATCTTTGCCGTGGGCGTGGTGCTTGTGGGCGTGGCCTATTACCGTCTGCTACGTGATGGGTTCCCGCTAACCGCGACGGACAGCAAGCTGCAAGAGGCCATGAACCAGTTTGGTATTACGACCGCTATGGTTACCGTGGGCACCTTTGCCCTGTTCTGGGGGCTCTCGGGCATGCTCATCAAGCTGCTGCAGAGCCTGCGCGGCGTGTATTGGCGCGGCCTCAACATGTTTACCGTGCGCCAGCTTGCGGCCAAGGTCAACACGGTGTGCTTTTCGATGGGCGTCATCGCGATGCTCCTGTTTTTGGCCATCACCTCGGTGACGTGCGGTATGTCGATTGCCAACGTGATGAACGAAAACCTGGAGCGCTATAACCCTGTAGACGTGTCTCAGACGTATGTCTATTACACGCCCGATACGTTCGACTACTACAAAGAGTACGTCAATCCGTCTGATGAAGCCGATCGCATGGTGCCGGCCGATACAACGGTCGATTTGTACCCCGCATGGCACGGCAGGGACAGTTCGGCGGACAACAACGACGAGACCGGCAAGAAGGTCGATATCGCCGATGTTGCCGGTGAGCATGTGCAGATCGATTCGTATCTGAGTTACCCGTTTGGCAGCTCGAATCCTTCGGTGACCCCAAGTGAGATGTGCAAGATCATGGGCGAAAAGCTTCCCAAGGCGTTCGGGGGTAGCAATGCCGATACGATGGGTCTGTTTGTGACGCCGGCGAGCCAGTACAACAAACTGCGTCAGATGATGGGTGAGGAGCCGGTGCACATCGGTCACGACCAGTATCTGCTCACGTGTGATATGGGCGGCGAGCTGGTCGACCTGTACACCAAGTATATGGCTGGTGGCCATGCCCTTACCTTGGGCGGGCATACGCTCAAGCCCGCAACCGATAAGTCGGACGAAGATACGGCGGCCATCGCCAACTCGGCGATGGGCAGTAATCCGGGTACCGTCGTCGTTGCCGACGAGCTGTTGTCCCAACTTAATCTGCAGCCGTATTCCAGTAGCCTGCTCGTTAACTACAAACAGGGGATGGATACGACCGAGGCAGACGAGAGCATTAAATACACTCTGCTCGACGATCTGCTCGTTGACGGCAAGAAGCCGGGGTCGTGGGGAACCTTCATCACACGCTCCGAGATGTACACGCAAGCAGCGCAAATGAACGGTCTTATTAGCTACCTAGCCATCTACATCGGCTTTGTATTGGTCGTTGCATGCGCGGCGATTCTGTCGATCCAGCAACTCTCCAACGTGGCCGATGGCAGCCGCAGCTATCGTGTGCTGGCACAGATCGGCTGCGACGACCGCCAGATTCGCCATTCGGTGATGGCGCAGCAAGCGGTATTCTTCCTGTTCCCGCTGGCAGTGGGCCTAGCGCACTCCTTTGTGGCACTTAAGGTGATCATCGAGCTGGTGAGCATATTCGGAAATATGAGCATCGGCGGCACCGTGGGCCTCACCTGTGCGATCTTCCTGGCAGCCTATGGTGGCTACTTCCTGGTGACGTACCTCATGAGCGCCGGCATGGTACAAGCTGCCATCGCCACCCGTTATAGCGAGTAACTCGTTCAGCTCGGAATTATCGCAGGTTGAGCATAAGTCAGCGAAAGCGCCCCTAAGCGAGCAAGGTGACGTGAAAGAGGAGGGAAGCGTACTTCGGTACGCGACCGACGATTGAACGTCAGATTGCCGCTTAGGGGCGTTTGCAGCGTCGAGTCGTTACGCGGTTTGGTAAAACCGCGTAACCTCATCGCTTCCAAAAGTGGAGGATCAGCGTCGTGCGGTTTTGCTGTTCGGTTTTGACCAGGATGTTGTGGATGTGGGTCTTGACGGTGCCCACGGCAAGGAATAGCTCGTCAGCGATCTCTTGGTTCGATTTGCCCAGTACGACCAGACGCATAACTTCGGTCTCACGGTTGGAGAGCTTGTAGGCGTTGCGATAGAAGGGCATCTGCTCTTCTATGTGTCGATCAAGATCGCTGACGTTCTTTTCCTCGGGCGCCTCCTGCATGCGGATTGAAAGCACGTGGTAGGAGTAGATGATCAGCAGAATCGCAAAGTAGCAGGCAAAGGCGTTTTCGCTAAAGTTGCGTTCGGACAGATATAGTTGCAGCCAAGAGGGCGCCAGACTCATGGGGACAATCAGAATGTTGTAGAAATCCTCGGCAACGATGCAACCGACCAGAATAGCGCCGATAATCAGGTGCTTTCGTTGGTTGTTAACGCGTGCCTTCAGCTCGACTTGTGTGCTCTTGCGTGCCGTCCAAAAAATATATAGCCCCACGAAAACAAGGAATACCTGACGCATCGTGTAGTAGAGCCACTGATGCATGGGGCCGTAGGGGACAGCGACGATAATCAGCAGCTCGCTCAGCAAGAACGTTGCGACGGGAATGACAAACTGCTTTTTTGAATGCTTGTCGAGCAAATCCATGGCAATGAGCCAAATAAAAGCCTGCGAAGCGGTCGCCACAAAGGTCCGCAACACAGGCATGGTAATTGAGTAATAGTCGCTGGCTGGAAAACTCTGGTTTTGCAGCGTGTATTCAAAAAAGAAAATCTCGGTCATCTCGATGGCATAGCAGATAAATACGCCGCTGCCATAGATAAAGAAGCGTCGACGGGACGAGGCATAGGCGGCAAGCGAAAGCACCGCCGTCACAATACAGATCACGAGTATCGCTAGGGTATAGAAGAACATCAGGGTGTTCATCTGTCACCGTCCCATCTCATTTATTCTATGGCCGAGCTCTGTATACCTTGTGGGATATAGACGTCTCAACCCTTCGTTTCATTACGGATTAGGCGCCGAGATACAGCATAGCCGTATACCGTTCGCGGTTCTAGATGGTAAACCCCCTGTAAACTCTTGACCTGCGGGTTTATATTGGTTTAGAGGGGGTGTAACTCCGTGAACGGTCTTTAATCCCGAATAAACTAGGTAAAAATTGCATACGGGTGAATGATGGTCTTGTCAACACGAGGCGTGATGTTCGAGCGCCTCATAGTAATAGTCGGCAAGACCGGCGGAAAGGAAATCGACATGGCACTGCCTAAGGATTTCATCGACACCAACGACTTCACCAAAGAGCAGATCCTGGCTATCGAGGATCTTGGCCTGGCAATGAAGAAGGCCATCAAGGTTGACGGTTATTATCCGCACCTGCTCCGCAACAAGAGCCTTGGCATGATCTTCCAGCAGGTCTCCACCCGCACTCGTCTTTCCTTCGAGACCGCTATGACCGACCTCGGCGGTCATGCTCAGTTCTATGGCCCTGGCACCATCCAGCTCGGCGGTCACGAGTCCCTGGGCGACACCGCTCGTGTTATGGGCTCGCTGCTCGACATCATGATGGCTCGCGTTGACCGTCACAAGGACGTCGTCGGCCTCGCCGAGGGCTCTGCTGTGCCCGTCATCAACGGCATGTCCGAGTTCAACCACCCCACGCAGGAGATGGGCGACCTCATGACCATGCTCGAGAACCTCCCCGAGGGCAAGAATATCGAGGACTGCACCCTGGCCTTCATCGGCGACGCCACCCAGGTCTGCGTCTCCCTCATGTTCATCGCCTCCAAGGTCGGCATGAAGTTCGTCCAGTTTGGACCTAAGGGCCACCAGATCCCCGACGGCGGCCTGCACGTTGGCACCGTCGAGGAGCGCGCCGAGTTCGGCAAGCAGATGATGGCCATCGCCGAGGAGAACTGCAAGGTCTCCGGCGGCTCTGTCGTCATCTCCGACGACATCGAGTGCATCAAGGGCGCCGACTTCATCTACACCGACGTGTGGTATGGCCTGTACGACGAGGAGGTCTCGGGCGAGAACTACATGGACGTGTTCTATCCCAAGTATCAGGTCACCATGGACATGATGAACTTCGCCGGCCCCAACTCCAAGTTTATGCACTGCCTGCCGGCCACCCGCAACGAGGAGGTCGTCGACGAGGTCATGGACGACCCCGAGCGCTCCCTGTGCTGGGTCGAGGCCGAGAACCGCAAGCACTCCATCCGTGCTCTCCTCGCTGCCCTGGGCAAGCGCACCCCGCTCAACGACGAGGGTGTCGAGTACTCCGCCAAGGCCGAGCTTCACGCCGCTCTCGAGGCTCTCGAGCAGCTCTAAGCCTTAAGCCTGCTAAACGCACGTTTGCGGGCGGCGGATGCTCGTCTCCTGTCGCCCGCTCACCGAGGCTCAGGCAATTGCCTTAGTACCTTGGGCCTCGGATCTGTCCAAGACTGAGCGAAGGAGCTCATCATGAGTGACGGAAAGAAAAAGCTTTCCTTTTTGACGGTCATTTCGACCATCATCTGCGTCGTCTTCGTTTGCGAGGCCGCCGCTCCTGCTGCTGCCATTGGCAACCAGCAGTTCTTCTGGTGGATCTTCCTGATCCTGACCTTCTTGCTTCCTTATGGCATGGTTGTTGCCGAGCTCGGCACCACCTATGACGGCGAGGGCGGCATTTACGACTGGGTACGCGATGGCCTGGGCGACAAATGGGGCGCCCGCATCTCGTATTACTACTGGGTCAACTACCCGCTGTGGATTGCCTCGCTGGCTACCATGTTCCCCGACATTTTGGGCATGGTCTTTGGCGTTGAGTTCAACTTGATCGCCAAGATGGGTATCGATCTTGCCTTTGTGTGGATCGTCTACCTCATGGGCCGCTCCAAGGCGGCCGACTCCGAGTGGGTCCTTAACGGTGGCGCCATCATCAAGGTCGCCGTCGCCGTTATCGTTGGCGCTTTGGGCATTTGGTATGCCATGGAGAACGGTTTTGCGAACGACATGTCCGCTGCCACCTTCCTGCCCGAGCTCACCAACACCAACGCTCTCGGTTACCTGTCGATCATCATCTTTAACTTCATGGGCTTCGAGGTCATCTGCACCATGACCGATGACATGGCCGATCCCGCTCGCGATATTCCCAAGGCTATCATCGTCGGTGGCCTGTCCATCGCCGTGATCTACCTGTTCGCTGGCTTTGGCATCGGCGCTGCTGTGCCGGCCGATTCCATCGACCCCGACTACGGCATGATTTATGCAGTCCAGACCATGGTGGGCGACTCCATGATCTTTAAGGTCATCTGCATTGCCTTCCTGATCACCCTGTTCGCCAACATGGCTGCTTGGTCCTTCGGCGTTAACTCCGTTGCTCGCTACGCTGCCGAGCACGGCAACATGCCCAAGGTCTTCGCCTCGATGATCTCTGATGACGACATGCCCAACGGTGCCAACCTGGTCAACGCCGTCGTTGCCTCCCTGGTGCTGTGCCTGCAGCTCGTTCCCATCGATGCCATCTCCAACGGCGTCTTCTGGATGCTCTTCGGCACCTCCGTCGTCTTCCTGCTGCTGACCTACATCCCGATGTTCCCGGCGTTCCTCAACCTTCGCAAGAACGACCCCGACCGCGAGCGCATCTTCACGTTCCCGTTTAAGGGTGCCATGATGAAGGTCATGCTGGCCATCCCTTGCATCGAGCTGATCCTGGCCATCGTTGCAACGCTGGTGCCGTTCTCTGCCGCTGAAATTGGCGACAAGCTCCCGATGATCGTTATCTTCATCGTGCTTCTGCTCATCGGCGAGGTTGTCCGCGTCGTCAGCGCTAAGGGCCGCGAGACCGAGTACAAGGGCCTCACTCCCGAGCTGGCAGCTCAGCGTCTCGCTGAGGAGGCCGCCGAGGCCGAGGAGAACTAGAGCACCCGGTTCTGGGGCTCCAACCCTCCTCGCGTACCAACGTGCGCTTCGTCGGGCTTGTCGCTCCCGACTCCAGGCACTCTAGCCTCTTCGGAGACGTGCCCAAGCGACAGGTTTGCTAACCATTCCCCGGGGTGGGTGTGAGCGATAGCTCCGGTAACCACCGCCCACCCCAATCTCTCTTCCGTATCCTTCGTGCGTTTTGTCTCCGCGCACTTGGTTACGTCGTCGCTTGCCGGTGCGACTCCGTGAAAACCGGCGCCGGGCGCCCCGACCTTTGCCGGGGAACGGGCGCCTACCATCTCTTGGTTTTAGGCTGCGGGTAACCCGCCCGCAGCAAGCGATCGTTCGATTTGGAGGAAATCTTATGCGTACGATCACCGAGTCCGAGTCCACCCCCAAGGCCGACGGCTTCTTCATGCCCGCCGAGTTCGCCCCGCAGGATCGCGTGTGGATGGGCTGGCCCCACCGCACCGACACCTGGGCCCACGGCGCCAAGCCGGCCCAGAAGCAGTATGCCGCCATCGCCCGCGCCATCTCCGAGTTCACCCCGGTCTATATGTGCGCCAACCAGGTCGACTACGCCAACTGCAAGGCCGTCTTCGAGAACGACGAGAACGTCACCGTCATCGAGATGACCACCGACGACGCCTGGTTCCGCGACACCGCCGCCACCTACGTCATCAACGGCAAGGGCGAGAAGCGCGCCAACCACTGGCACTTCAACGCCTACGGTGGTCTCGTCGACGGCCTGTACTTCCCGTGGGACAAGGACGAGCAGATCGCCCTCAAGATGGCTGAGCTCTCCGGCTGCCGCCGCTATCGTCCCGATGACATGATCCTCGAGGGCGGCTCCATCACCGTCGACGGCGAGGGCACCCTTGTCGTGACCGACCAGTGCCTGCTTTCCCCGGGCCGCACCTGCTCTGCGGTGCTCGAGGAGGAAGAGGATCCCGAGTCCATCTGGCCCAAGTACCACAAGAAGTTTGAGCCCTGGAGCGAGGAACTCCGCGCCTACATGGACGAGCACCTCAAGGATTACCTGGGTGTCGAGAAGGTCATCTGGGTCAAGGAGGGCATCGACCCCGAGGAGACCAACGGCCACATCGACGACGTCGCCACGTTCATCGCCCCGGGCGTCATGGCCTGTATCTGGACCGACGATCCCGAGTATCCGTTCTACGAGCAGTGCCACGCTGCCTACGAGACCCTCTCCAACGCCGTTGACGCCAAGGGCCGCAAGATGAAGGTCTACAAGCTCTGCATGCCCGTGAACCCGCTGTTCATGGACCAGGCTTCCTGCGACACCATCGACGCCGACGAGAACGCCGAGCCGCGCGTCCCCGACGAGCCGCTGATCGCCTCTTACATGAACTACCTGGTTACCAACCACGGCGTTATCGTCCCGCAGTACGGCGACGAGAACGACCAGCTGGCCGTTGACACGCTCCAGAAGATCTACGACGAGGTCTGGGGCGAGGGCGTCTACAAGTGCGTCGGCGTTCAGTCCGAGCAGGTCGTCTTCGGCGGCGGCAACATCCACTGCATCACGCAGCAGGAGCCGTCCGCTTAATCGTCTGGCTTTCCGAGGCACCCCATCTCGCCGCTCAAACCGTCGCTCGCGTACCAAAGTACGCTTCGCTCCTCTTTCGCGGCGACCTGGGGCACCTCGAAAACCCAGCCGATCAATCGGACAGGTGGCGTGTCGTCCCATCTCGGGGCATTGATGGTCTGGTCACTTGATGTCTTGGTCGGCTGGGTTTTTCTTTGGGCACTCCGTTGCCTCCACTTCGGAGTGCCCGCCTCTTTGATTGAGTACGCGTCTGATCTGGGATTTATTGCGGGTTAGGCCAATTGTTCGCTTGAATATCCCAGGTCAGACGCGTCTTCAATTGCCAAAAGATTCCGGTCGCAATCGCGGCCGTTTTGATCGGAGTATCTATGTACCAGCGTATCGTTATCTACACGCGCCTGTTCCGCGAGCGTTGGTCCAACAATTGCATCCTCTCTTCTCTTTGGGATGGCACCTGCACCGGTGACGCGGCCTGCAACCCTACCTTGGGCTGCGCCTTCGGTACAGATGCCATCCTTTTTGCTGTAGGGGGAGCGTGTCGTGGCAGGTAAAAAGTTCTCCCTGTTCGAGGTCATCCTCTCGGTTATCTGCGTTGTCTTTACCATCGAGGCGGCCGCTCCGGCATCTGCCATGGGTAACGTGCAGTTCTTCTGGTGGATCTTCCTCATCATTACGTTTTTGCTTCCCTATGGCCTGGTGGTGGCCGAGCTCGGTACGGCGTTCGATTCCGAGGGCGGTCTGTACGATTGGGTTCGCCTGGGCTTGGGCGACCGTTGGGGCGCCCGCTGCTCCTGGTGCTATTGGGTCAACTTTCCACTGTGGGTGGCAAGTATCGCCTGCATGTTCCCCAGTGTCATCAATGCGGTATGGGGCATCGAATTTTCGCTTGGGGTCCGAATTGCCATCGAGCTTGCCTTTGTGTGGGGCGTCACGGTCATGGCAATGCAGCCGGTGGCCGAGGCCGATTGGGTCATGGATGGCGGCGCCGTCATCAAGGTGCTCATTACCGCCGTGGTGGGAATCGTCGGCATCTGGTTTGCCTGCAATAACGGCTTTGCCAACGATATGTCGTTTAAGACCTTTGTCCCCGATCTGGGAGACACTAACTCACTGACGTATCTTTCAATCATCCTATTCAACTTTATGGGCTTTGAGGTGGTCGCGACCTTTGCCAGCACGATGAAGAACCCATCGCGCGATATCCCCAAGGCGGTTATCGCCGGTGGCGTTGCCATCGCGGCGATCTACATTATCTGTGGCATCGGTATTGGAGCCGCGGTTCCCACCGAGCAGCTTTCACTCGATTCGGGCATTGTGGACGCGGTTGCCGCCATGGTGGGGCGCGCTCACCCGCTGACGATGGTCGTGGGCGTGGCCTTTTTGGTGACGCTGTTCGCCAACATGATCTGCTGGAGTTTTGGCGTCAACAACGTGGCGAGCTATGCCGCGCGCCACGGCAACATGCCGCGCCCCTTTGCGCTGGTGTCCAAGAAGACCGGCATGCCCAACGGCTCAGCACTCATTAACGGTTGTTTTGCCAGCTTGGTGCTGCTACTTCAGATTCCGCTGGGCGAAGGTTCCGACGTCTTTTGGGTCTTCTTCTCGATGAACGTCGTCTTTCTGCTCATGAGCTATATCCCGATGTTCCCGGCGTTTTGGCGCCTGCGTAAATACGACGACCGCCCACGTGTGTTCCGCGCGCCCTTCGAGGGCAAGGTGCTTGCGGTAGCGCTTGCGGTGCCGGTGGTAGAGCTCGTGCTTTCGATTGTTGCGACAATCGTGCCGCTTAACAGCTCGCCCGCCGAGATGTCAAAGTTGCCGATCCTCATGGGTGTGGTGATCGGCGTGTTGCTGGGCGAGGTTTCGCGCCTCATATCGCGCCGCGGCCGCAGCATCGACAATCCCGGCGTTGGCGCAAGGGGGACAGGTCGCTTTGCGCCAAAACAGTAGCGCCGCGAGTTGTGCGGTGCTAGATGCATCTTGGATTACTGCTCACGCTGCTCGGGATCAGATGCGAGCTTGGGTGCAAAGTAGGGGACGTGGCCCAGGTAGGGGCAGCTGTCCGAACGCGCCTCAACGGCGCAGGGGACATCGTCGTAGGTCATGGAAGAACCGAGTCGGGTGATGGCCTTGGCGGCGGGCGCGACGAGCATCTTGAGCGGAGCGATCGGTGCCATGGCATCTCCTTTCATCGGTGAGACACAGCTTGTTTATCTAAACGATACAGTACGTTTAATCGGTGAGTCTAATCTTGCGGCAAAGAATCTGTCAACATCCTCACAGCATCTAGACAGGGGAGGCGGGCATGAGTTTCGCGTTCTATATCTACACCACGATTATCATGGGTGTGGCTCTGGTGACCAGTGCCGTGGCATTGGTGGTTTGGCTCATGACGCACCGTCGCGACAGCCTAGTGGCCGCGGCGGGCTTTTTGCTCTACATGCTCGATATGTCGGTCATCTTTTTTGACGAGTACACTCGGCTCAAATATGACTACGCCGTTACCTTTAGCGAGCCGCTGCAGCACCCCTTGCTGCGCTGCGTGCTCGGTATTGCCATCTATGCTTGCATTGTGCTGTGGATGTTTGCGCGCTTGCGCAAAAGGCCGACGTCGCGCATGCTCGGACTTGTTATCGTGCCGTTTTCAATCTTGCAATTGGTGCTGGTGCCTCGCAGCGGTGCTGCCGGAGAGATGCAGCAGTATCTCTTTTGGCTCACGCGTGACCTGGGCAATGTAGGATGTCTTGCCTATGCCGCCTGGCATTACCGGCACAGGGCCACGCGTGTTGAGAAACTCGACCTCGACCGCTCAAAGCTCTTTTGGAAGGTGGCACTCGTTCTTGCGTTTTGCGTAATCGCCGAGGACACCTACATGATTTTGCTCTGCCGCCCCGACTCTCAAAACCCCGTCATCAGCCTCTTTTTGTGGTATCTGTCCGAGCGCAATATCTCCGAAAACGTGCTGCTCGTGGCATGCGCGGTCCAACTCTTTTGCCAGTTTAGCCATATCCTGCGCGTGTATGCCCGTCATCCGCGTGCCGATGAGGACGTGGCGGCCGAGAGCGCACGCTCTGGGGACGATCTAGCATCACGCGTTGTGATCTATGCCGATGCCCATAAGCTGTCGCGGCGCGAGCAGGAGGTGCTCACGCTGGTGCTGAAGGGCAACGACGCCCAAAACATCGCCAGCGAGTTGGTCATCAGCCCTGGCACTGTCAAGGCGCACTTGCATCGCATCTACGTTAAAAGCGGTGTCTCCAACCGAGATGACCTCATAGATGCCTTTTGGCGTTCCTAGTCCTATTCTTCCTTGCATGCGGGTCTTGCCGTGTGGGCGGGCACGCCGTTGGGCGTAATGACGCGGTAATAATCTCAGACAATAAACCTGCAGGTAAAGCGTGTAAACCTGCTTAAACTGACCGTTTGCGATCCCTGGCCTTGGCACGGATTTGCCCCTGTGTATCAATGGGTGTAGCGCGAAGCCGCGGACGTGGGACAGACGTCCGAGCACGGCTTGTAGGCACGCGCCGATGCGGGAGCGCTACGCTCCCAACCGAGTGCCCACGCGGGCGGTGCGTCCGCGTTGCAACCAAAGATGCCTGAGGAGGCTCACATGGACAAGGCTGATGTAGTTATCAAGAGCAACGCCGTCTTTACCGGCGATGGGCTCGAGCCGTTTAAGGGCGGCGTTGCCGTGCGCGGTGATAAGATTGTTGCCTGCGGTGACGATGCTCACCTGGCACCGTTTATCGGTCCCGATACCGAGGTGCGCGACTTTGGCGACCAGCTCGTCATGCCCGGCCTGATCGACTCACACACGCATTTTGCCCAGGGCGCGTTTATGACCGACCCCGATTTTGCCGTCAACCTCATCGACTGCACCAGTTTTGAGATGGCGATGGAACGTGTCGTGGCGTTTGCGGCCGACCATCCCGATAACGAGTGGATTCTGGGCTGCCAGATTATCCAGTTCCAGTGGGATGTCCCCGAGATGCCCACAGCCGCGATGATCGATGAGTACATCTCGGACCGCCCGGTCTTTCTGCAGCAGGTTGACCTGCATACCTTTAGTGCCAATACCTGCGCCATCAACAAGGTGGGAGTAACTTCGCAGACGCCCGATCCCGCAGGCGGCAAGATCCTTAAGGATGCCGAGGGCAATCTGACGGGCGTGTTTTCCAACAACGCCGGCGTCTTCTTTATGGACGAGGTCTACGACCCAGCGCCCGAGGTTGTTGACGCGTCGTTTGCAAAAACCGCCCGGCGCGCCAATGCCCTGGGAATCACTACGGTCGGCATGGTCAATCCTACGTTTGTGAGCATGGAAAACCCGTATGCGGTGTTGGCAGGTCTTAATGCCAAGGGCGACTTGCCACTGCGCGTGTTCCTGTACACCGATCTGTTCGAAAACGAGTCCTTAACGCTCGAGCAGATCAAGGAGAAATACGCCTTCTCGGGTACGCAGGTCGAGTGGCACGGCTTTAAGCAGTTTCTTGATGGCGTGTGCTCCGACCACACCGCTTGGATGCTTGAACCCTATAGCAATGCGCCCGATACCTGCGGTGAGCCCGCGGAGGATCCAGAGCGCATCCGTGCCGCCATTGTCAGGGCGCAGGAATGGGGCGTTGACACGCGCGTCCATACGATCGGCGATCGCTCGGTGCGTTTTGTGCTTGATTGCTTTGAGGAGGGCGAGCGCTTGCATGGTAAGCGGGGTTGCCGCCACTCCATGGAGCACAACGAGACGGTTCAGCCCGAGGATCTGCCGCGCTACGCGGAGCTTGGTATATGCCCCGGCATGCAACCGTGGCACATGCTGCTCGATATGGCTGACCTTGCCAAGGACGATGCCGTGGGCCCCGAGCGTGCAGCGCTTTCGTGGCCCCTGCACAGCCTGCTTGCCAGCGGTGCCGTGGTGCACTTGGGCAGCGACTTCCCCGTTGTGGGCTTGGAGCCCATGAAGGAGGTGTACGGCGCGGTCTTCCGCATGCTCGAGGACGGCTCCAACCCCGAGGGCTGGTTCCCCCAGGAGCGCATTACCATGGCCGAGGCCCTGCGCGCCTACACCTACGGCAGCGCCTACGCCATGCATGCCGAGGATCGCATCGGTACGCTCGCATGCGGCAAACAGGCTGATATCTGTGTGCTCGACCGCAACCTCTTTGACTGCGAACCGGCTGAGGTCCTCGAGGCCACGGCGTCTCTCACGATGATTGCCGGCAAGGTGGTCTACGAGGCCTAGCGGGGCTGCTGCATCGCTGGGCGGTGCCACAGCCTGTGCGTGCCGCCCATCCATTCATCCATCCATTCATCAATCTCTCATGGAAAGGGGAGAACAATGGCAGAAGAGACAACCGCCGCTGTTGAGGAGGAGCGTGAGCTTGCCTCGCAGCCGATTCCCGGCCTGGTGCGCAAGTACACCATCATCACCGGCCAGGGTATGCTCGCCCAGATTATCATGGTGGTCCTTGAGGGCCTCGTGATGGGTTGGGGCCTGGGTGCACACGGCCTGGCCTGTGTTTCGATCATCATGTCGGTCGAGTACATTAACCTGGCCTTTGGCAACCTGTTTGGCACCGGCGTGCCCGCCGTGGTGGGCAACCTTTTGGGTGCCGGCGACATTAAGGGCGCCAGCAAGGCGTTTAGCCAGGGTTTTTGGCTTACCACGATTGTGAGTGTGCTGCTTGCTGTGGTGATGGCTGTGTTTACCGAGCCCATCTGCGCATTCTTCGGCGCCACGCCCGACATCATGACCGATACCGTTGCCGGCGTGCGCACCTTCTCCGTGCTGCTGCCGCTCACGGTCATTGGTCAGATGGTCACCGCCGTCATGCGTGTGGACGAGAAGGTTCAGATCCAGGCCAACCTCATGACCGTGTCTGCCATCGTCGCTATCTGCTGGCTTGCGCTTTCCACGTTTGTGCTCAAGCTTGGCGTTATGGGAGCTGGCGTGTACTACGGTCTTTCCATCGGTATCTGGGCCATCGGTATCTTCTGGTTCATCGGCGGTAAGAAGTCGCAGCTCCAGATCAGCGCCGCCGACCTCAAACTCGACATGGCCATCTGCGGCCAGATCATTAAGATTGGTTTCCCGTTCTTTTTGGTGCAAGCTGCCACGTTCATCTTCAACACCGTTGCCAACTCGTTGCTTGGCCAGCTCGGCGGCGACATGGGTTCGCTCTACATCGCGGCCTTTGGTGTGATCAACGGCTACATCCTCTACATTACCATGATGGTCGCCCAGTGCTTCTCGTACGGCCTGCAGCCCATTGCCGCCTTCAACGCCGGCGCCAAGGCGTGGGCGCGCCTCAAGGAAACGCTCTCCTGCACGCTTAAGTACCAGGTCGTGACGCTTGCTGCGGTGTCTGCTGTGCTATGGGTGGCCGCAACGCCGGTCTGCGCCTTTTTTGCTGGTAGCGACCCGGCGCTCGTCGAGGTTGCCGCCAACGCCACGCGCATCGTTATCCTGGCCGTGGCCCTGGGCTATCTTGCCATGACCATGTCGATGTACTTCCAGGCGGTTGAGAAGGTGGGTATCGCCACGTTCACCGGTCTGCTCCGCTACGTGATCTGCTCCGTGCCGCTTATGTACCTGCTTGGCAACATGATGGGCGTTCAGGGTGTCTGGTTTGCCTTGGTGGCGGCTGACGCCATCACTGGTCTTATCTCCATCGCCCTCGCCGTCCGCGAATCCAAGCGACTTGCCACGCTCTAGACTCGGACACGGCCGGCCCGCGATAGTCGAATAAGTCAACTCGCCTGCAAGCCACCGCAATGGGGACAGTTCCCATTGTGGTGGCTATTGTTATTTAGGGTCTGAGATTTCGGCTCTATAAATAACGTTTTTGAACTGGGCTACTATAAGATTATGGAAAACGCTACTGCGAGATTATGGCAAATGATACTATACGATTATGGTAACAGCGTTATAAGGGGCGTTGATATGGCCGAGTACATTAACAGGGATTTGCATGAGTTGCTCATTCGCATGGCGGGTTGGTTTCCTGTTGTGTCGTTGACGGGGCCTAGGCAGAGCGGAAAGTCTACGCTGGTTAGGCATGCCTTTCCCGACTATTCCTATGTCACGCTTGAGGACCCCCAAACGAGGCGCGCGGCCTTGGAGGACCCGGTGAGTTTTATCCGCAACCGAAAGGGCGGACTCATCATCGATGAGGCGCAATACGCCCCGGATTTGTTTTCAATGATCCAGGTTGTTTCGGATGAGCGGGGAGACGCCGGTCAATACATCCTTACAGGCTCGCATAACTTTTTGATGATGAAAAGCATCGGGCAGTCTCTTGCCGGGCGAGTCGGGATCTTGAAATTGCTGCCATTATCGTTTCGAGAAGCGGAGAGGGGCCAGCAGGGGCAGCTGGAAGTGGATTTGTTCGCGCTCGAAGGGGGATACCCTCGCCTGCGTTCCGCCGGAATGCCGTCCTCGGTTTATTTCCCCAGCTATATCGATACCTATGTTGAGCGCGATGTTGTGGGCTTGCTTGATGTGCGCAATAAGGCGGAGTTTCATAAGTTTCTGTCCAAAATTGCTCAGAGCGTCGGTGCCCTCATCAATATATCCTCGCTTTCTCGAGATACGGGCGTGAACGTATCGACCATTAAAAGCTGGTTGTCCATCCTGGAGCAGAGCTACCTGACGTTTTCGCTGCAGCCCTATTATGCAAATGCCAAGAAGCGTCTAACTAAAACGCCCAAGCTCTATTTTTACGACACGGGGCTGCTCTGCTACTTGCTCAAAATTGGATCACTGGAGCAACTATTGGAGAGCCCTTATCTAGGGGCCGTTTTCGAAAACCTCATCGTTTCCGAAACGGCGAAGAGCCATCTCAACGTGGGCGAGAATCCCGAGCTGTATTTCTATAGGGACGACAGCAAGCGTGAAATCGATTTGCTCGACTGTACAAACTCAGGGAGTCCCAAGGCTATCGAAATAAAATCATCCAGAACGTATCACGATAAGTACGCCCGTCATCTACAGACTGTATGCGATGAGATCGACATTGCAAAAGATGCGCGCTATGTTGTGGCCCGCGTGGATTCAACGTATGAGTCGAAAGACTGTAGCGTGGTCTCGGCGCGTGATTGGCTTTTGCGATAACAAGTTCGGCGTATTAACAACTGCCGCGAAGAGGATCGGACCCCTTTCGCGGCGGTTTTTTGCCGATCCGGTGCGCCTCAGATGCAAGTGAGTAGGCTTTTTTGGATCTGTCGAGCACACCGCGACAAATACTCAATAAAACCGCAGGTCAGAGCTGTGGCGTTTTGGGGCGTGCTTGACCTCCTGCAAAAAGCCTACTCACTTGGTTTTTTTGTTAGAGGACCGCCGCGAGGGAAGGCAGCTCCCTCGCGGCGGCTGACATTTGCCCAGATAAAACCTGCCAAAATAAACCTGTCTACTCTTTGAACCAGAGCCGACACTAATTCAAATGGCGAAATCAAAGGGCGTTCTCTGCATGGAGGGCGCCCTTTTTTATCGCGGGATGTTTTGCGTGGCAGTCATGAGGCCCAGGCGGTTGCTGACGCCGAGCTTGCGATAGATGGCGTTGACATGCTTCTTGACGGTTGACTCGCTTATGAATAGCTCGTTTGCCATCTGTTTGTTCGTTTTGCCGTCGAGCATGAGCCGCATGACTTCGGCTTCGCGCGGTTGGATATTGTGTTCTGTAATGAAAGCATTTAGCTGGTTTGTGTCTTCTGTCTGGGTGAGTTTAATGCCCCGAGGATAGAGGTTGGCGAGCGCGAGGCTCGCGTGCCGAGCGACTTCGAGCAGGATTGCGAGCTCGGTGTCGGTGAAGTCTCCGGCCGTGCGTTCACGAAACAGGGTGATGCTTCCTAGCGGGCTGTCGTTGTGCGCGAGCGTGGCCGTACAGCCAAAGTAGACGCCCTGCGGTTCCATCCATTTGCGGTAGATGGGCGTGGCATCGCGTCGCTCGACGTCGACGAGGTCGAGGTCGCGGTAGACGCCGACCTTATGTAAGTCAAAGCTCCATGTTGTATAGTCCATCGCGGCGTAGCGGTTGTAGTAGTCGCTCAGTGCGCGGTCGTCCATTCCGCTGCTTGCGGGGTGGACGTAGCGTGGGGCATCACTGCCCGCCGCCTCGATCAGGTCGAACATGGCGATCCGATGGGGCACGAGCCCTGTCGTTCCCTCGAGGGTCTCCTTTTGCAGCTTATCGACACCGTGTGATGCGTGGATTGCAAGCGCGAGCTCGTTGAGAGCAGTCCAGGTCGTACTGTCCAACTCAATAGTCTGCTGTTTATTGCATGGGGGCATAGGGCATCCTTTCCATTGTGGAACCCAGTATGTCATGTTCTCGGCCTGAATAGAACTTTAGGTCAGCGAATGGTATACCGTCGGTCGCTGAAAGGGGCTCGAGGGACCATTGAGAACATCTCGGTGCGGCCGCATCATGGTCTCGTCAAGCAAAAGCACCGAGATTTAGGAGCTTGAAATGAAGACCATTTACGAGAGCGAGTCTACGCCAAAGAAGGACGGATTCTACATGCCCGGCGAGTACGAAGAGCAGGAGCGCACCTGGATTTTGTGGCCGCATCGCTCGGATGTGTGGCGCTGTGGTGCCAAGCCGGCGCAAAAGGTCTTTACCGAGATTATTAAGACCGTTGCACGTTTTCAGCCCATCACTGTGGGCGTCAACACTGAAGACTTCCCCGCGGTGTGTGAGATCTTCGACGGCGTTGAGAACGTGCGCGTTATCCACATGGAGTACAACGACAGCTGGATTCGCGACCCCGGCCCGGCGTTCCTCGTTAATGACAATGGTGAGGTTGCTCTTTCGCACTTCCACTTTAATGCTTACGGCGGTTTCATTGACGGCCTGTATTTCCCGTGGGACAAGGACGCTTCCATTGGCCTGCAGGTGGCACAGCTCGAGCAGGTTAACCGCTATCGTCCCGAGGATTATATCCTCGAGGGTGGCTCGTTTAACTGCGACGGCCAGGGCACCGTGGTGACCACCGAGATGTGCCTGCTCAATGAGGACCGCAACCCCCAGTACACCAAGGAGCAGATCGAGGAGAAGCTTGCCGAGTACCTGGGCATCGAGAAGGTCATTTGGATCAAGGATGGCATCGACCCGTTTGAGACCAACGGGCACGTGGACGACGTCGCATGCTTTAGTGCGCCCGGCGAGGTCTGCTGCATGTGGACCGATGATCCCAACCATAAGTTCTACAAGGAGTGCCAAGAGGCGTATAAGACGCTTTCCGAGACGACGGATGCCCGTGGCCGCAAGCTCAAGATCCACAAGGTGATTATGCCTGCGACCTCGGTATATATGACCGAGGAGGAGGCCAGCACGATTGACCCCGTCGAGGGCGTGCTGCCGCGTACCCCCGAGGATGCTTTCGAGCCGAGCTACCTCAACTTCCTGCCCATCAACGGCGCAGTGCTTGTACCGCAGTTCGGCGATCCCAATGACGCCCAGGCGCTCAAGGATATCCAGGCTACTTATCCGGACCGTGAAGTCATCGGTATCATGACTCGCGAGGTTATCTACGGCGGCGGCAACATCCACTGCATCACCCAGCAGCAGCCCAAGGCGCGCTGTAAATAGCAGTTCCATGGTGAACAGTGCTTGATTGTCCGCACGCGAAAGTCCGCCGACTTCAATGGTCGGCGGACTTTTTGTGTGGTGGTTTCAGCTGAACGGCGGGCCGTGCGGCTTGGGTGTGCGGGCACACAATCTGGGGAAACCAAACAGATTGGGGCCTTATATGATCGACTCGAAGGGAAACGTGCGACCCGAGGGCATGTTTAACAGGGCGTACCTGGCCCCCGAAGCCCAGCGCGCATACGATACGCTGCTCGAGTGCGTGCTCAACGGGCAGAAGGGTTGCGAGGCTTCGGCGCATGCGGGCATGGATACCATCAAGGCGCTCGTATAGCTTTACGCTTTCGGATGTGACACATAGGACTGCGTGCGCCGCTCCCGGCTATATTGCCCCCGAGGTGCTTCAACTCATGGAGATAGCCGGCATCAGCGATTTCGAGAGCTTGGCAGCGTCCACGAATGCCCCCGTGTTTACGCCACAGACGGATGACTTTGGACTCGCGGTCCATATCTTTAAGATGCTTAACCGCGGAATACACCCATACGCTTCTGGTGAGCTGGACTTGGACATATTTGACCTGGACGACGATGACATTCCGCCTGCACCATTGATAAACAGCTGCGTGTGTAATGGGCACAGCCCGTTTGTGGGGACGTTGGTCGGATACGTTGTCCCAAAGTACGCTCTTGAGCTCGATGATTTTAGCGGCATTATGGGCGAGGCACTCCGTCGATCGCTGTATGGCAGGGCGGAGGAGCGTCTTGACGCACGCACATGGGCGCGCCTGCTCGACCGCTATCTATCCGAGACAGTTGTGTGCAAGCGTGGCCATCTCCACCATTCGTTACAGCACGAATGCCCTTGCTGCCGAGGAGAGCACGCCTTGTTGACTCGTCTTGGTTGATGGTTTGGGCCGTCTTGTAGAAAGCCCGTGAGGCGACATGCAAGTTAATCCTGCGTGTCGCCTCCGTACATATAGACGATAAATCCGTCGCCGGTGTCCTGGCTGTGATCCTCCAAGATGCGCTTCATGTTGAGGTGCTCGTAGAACTGCCAGTCGGAGTTGCAGTCGCTCATCAGGAAGAATTTGGTGCACCCGGCTTTGGCGAGTTCGGCGCGCGCAAGGTCGATGAGCGCACGGCCGAGCCCCTTGCCCTGCCATTCGGGCACGATGATGATCAGGTTGAGCTGGCCCTGGGCATATTCGTTGCCCGTGGCGGCAAAGCGGTCGGCTGTTGCCTTCTCGCGGCTATCGCCAAAGAGCGAGCCTTCGAGCTTGGCATCGGCGGTCTTTGCCATCTCGGTTGCCTGGACGAACATCTCGTTGTAGCAGGGCTCCCACGTGGGATTGGTGCGTGGTTTGCCGTCTTCGAAGATACCGATGCAGCAAGCGGCGATGATGCGGCCTTCAGCTTCGGCAACGAGCGCGATGGGGGAGCGCTGCAGCTGCATGGCGATGTTAAAGCGCGCACAGAAATCGGCGGCTTCGACGTCGCCTCGGTTGCGCAGCGTGTTGCACCACAGCTGGTTGTAGATGGCGGCGATGCCGGCCAGGTCATCGAGCGTGGCGGCACGCAGAGTTACGTTGTCAAGGCTCATGGGGGCTCCTTCCAAGTTGGGTCAGGCCACCCCTGAGTGTGACATGGACGCAGGACGGCCGCATCGACCATTCGGCAGGCGAGCCTCGAATCCTCGGGGACGGAGGGTCCTAAGAAGGAATGAGGGCGGATTTTCGGACACTTGCTCGATGAGAGTGGATAATCTCCCACTTTTAGCGCTGGTATAGGCCAAAAACGGGAGATTATCCACTCTCATTCTGGGTAGTCGTTGGGGACGTTCTTAAACGACCAGTCATTAAAGAACGTCCCCAATGACTACCCCAAGGAACATCCCAGACTGCCGGCAGAAAAGGAATGTCCCTAACTGCCGCATCCGGAGCAAGGCAACGCCGCATTCAGAGGACGGACGGCGAGCGGGTCGCATTTGAGACAAGGTGACGTGAAACGAAAGGGCGCTGACCTTCTGGTCGCGCCCTTGAAGTTGAACGTCAGATTGTACAGGTGCGGCCCGCGCAGCGTCGAGCCGTTACGGCGTTTGGTAAAACCGCGTAACTAAATCCGTTCCGCGATCTCGTGGATGAGGTAATCGGTCTTTTCCCAGCCTAGGCACGGGTCGGTGATCGACTTGCCAAAGACGCCGCCGTCGACCGGCTGGTTGCCGTCCTCCAGGTAGGACTCGATCATAAAGCCCTTGACCAGCTTGGAGATGGACTCGTTGCGGCGGCAGCTGTCGAGCACCTCCTTGCAAATGCGATACTGCTCCAGCGGACGCTTGCCCGAGTTGTCGTGGTTGCAGTCGATGACCGCCGCCGGGTTGGCGTAGCCGGCATGCTCGGTATAGCGCTCGGCCAGGCGCTCCAGGTGCTCGTAGTGGTAATTGGGGTAGGTGCGCCCATCGAGACCGATATAGCCACGCATAACGGCGTGCGCGAGCGGATTGCCGTCGCATTCAACCTCCCAATTGCGGAAGATAAAGCTCTGATGTGCCTGCGCGGCGTAGATGGAGTTGAGCATAACAGTGGTAGAGCCGGCGGTGGGATTCTTCATGCCGACGGGTACCGAAATGCCGCTCGACACCAGACGGTGCTCCTGGTTCTCGACCGAGCGTGCGCCCACGGCAACATAGCTCAGCAGGTCAACGAGGTACTGGTAGTTGGACGGATAGAGCATCTCGTCGGCGGTGAAGAAGCCCGTTTCCTTAATAACGCGCAGGTGCATATGGCGGATGGCCTTGACGCCCTCGAGCAGGTCGTCGGGAGCCTCGGGGTTGGGGTTGTGCAGAAGACCCTTGTAGCCGGTGCCCTTGGTGCGCGGCTTATTGGTGTAGACGCGCGGAATGATGATGAGCTTGTCCTTGACCTCCTCGGCGGTCTTGGCCAGTCGGTTCATGTACTCAAGCACCGAATCCTCGCGGTCGGCAGAGCACGGGCCGATGATGAGCACCTTGCGTGCGTCCTCGCCGGTAAAGACTTTGGCGACCTCGGCGTCAAATGCCTGCTTTTTGGCGGTAAGCTCGGCAGAAAGCGGCATTTCCTCGCGGATCTCCATGGGGATCGGCAGCCTGCGTTTGAATTCCATGGCCATAGGGGCCTCCTCAATCTATAGAAAGAGCAATAAGCGTATTGTCGAGTGTTCGGCATTATCCGCTGTCGCACGCTAAAGTGCAAGCCCTTGTCACCCCGAAACCGACCAAAAAGGGACAGGTTTATTTTGGTCGGTTTTATCTGGGCAAACGTCGGCGGATGCCGGGAGGGAGCGGCGCCGCGCGGGACCCTAAGGCTGTTGTCGGTTCCCTAGGAAATACCCTGTGGGCAAAAAATGCCAAATATGAGTACGGTTGCTATCTTAGTATCATATTGCCTTCGCAAAATAATAGACATAACAGCAAAATATGTTCATTAACGCAAACACATATAAGTCCGCTATGGTGTTGTTTGATCAATTTAGGGACGCGTGTAAGCCGTGGGAGCGGCATTTGAGGCGGTTTTGGCTGTTACTAAAAAGGTAACAGTACTCATATTTGCCCTTTTTTGCCCACGGGGTCTGGAAAGCGCCGTCAGTGAGGTCTCAGGGAAGGCGTTTCGAGGCTCGAAGGACACAAAACGGGGGTGCAGGTTGTCCTGCGCCCCCGTTTTCTTGGCATTGCGGTTGTTTGCCGCCGGTTTTTACGCCGCTTCGTCGAACTGCGAGTTGTACAGGTCGGCGTAGAAGCCGCCCTGGGCGAGCAGCTCGTCGTGCGTGCCCTTCTCGACGATGTCGCCGTCGCGAATCACCAAGATCACGTCGGCGTTGCGGATCGTGGACAGGCGGTGCGCGATGACAAAGCTGGTGCGGCCCTGCATCAGCGCATCCATGGCGCGCTGAATAAGCTCCTCGGTACGGGTATCGACGTTGGAAGTCGCCTCGTCCAGAATCAGTGCCGGGCGGTCGGCCAAAATGGCACGGGCGATGGTCACGAGCTGGCGCTGACCCTGCGACAGGTTGGTGCCCTCCTCGTTGATCATAAAGTCGTAGCCACCGGCGAGCGTATGAATAAAGTGGTCGCAGCGTGCGGCGCGCGCAGCGGCCTCGACCTCGGCATCGCTCGCGTCGGGGCGTCCGTAGCGGATGTTCTCGCGGATGGTGCCGTTAAACAGCCAGGTGTCCTGCAGCACCATGGCAAACTCGCCGCGCAGTGCCGCGCGGTCCCAGTCGCGCACATCGACGCCCTCGACACGCAGCGAGCCGCCGTCCACGTCGTAGAAGCGCTGCAGCAGCTTAATGAGCGTGGTCTTGCCGGCGCCGGTGGGGCCGACGATGGCGATGGTCTGGCCGGGCTGCGCCTCGCAGCTAAAGTCGTGGATGATGGTCTTGTCGGGCGTGTAGCCAAACTTCACATGGTCAAACTCCACGTGGCCGGGGCGCTTCTCAGGGATCTGCGCGTCGGCCTTCTGCTCCTCCTCGGGTGCGGCCAAAAACTCAAACACACGCTCGGTGGCAGCTGCCATCGACTGCATCGTGTTGCTCACGTTGCCCAGCTGCTGCACGGGTTGCGTAAAGTTGCGCACGTACTGGATAAAGCTCTGGATGTCGCCGGGCGTGGCATTGCCGGTCAGCGCGAGCTGCGCGCCCACCACGACAACGCCCACGTAACCCATGTTGCCCACCAGGCTCATAAGCGGCATCATCAGGCCCGACAGGAACTGCGAACGCCAGCCACTAATAAACAGGCGGTCGTTTTGACGGTCGAACTCCTCGATTGAGACCTCGGCGCGGTCGAACACCTGAATGACGTTTTGACCGGCAAAGTCCTCCTCGATAATGCCGTTGACGGCGCCCAGAACCTGCTGTTGCTCGCGGAAGTACGGCTGCGAGAAGTGAATCATTACGGTCAGGATAATCGCGGCTGCCGGCAGCGTGAGCACGGTGACGCCGGTGAGCGGCAGGCTGATCGAAAGCATCATGACGAGCACGCCGATAATCTGCGTTACCGACGTGATGAGCTGCGTCACGCTCTGGTTGAGCGACTGACCCAGCGTATCGACATCGTTGGTGATGCGGCTGAGTACGTCTCCCTTGCTGTGGCCGTTGAAGTAACTCATCGGCACGACGGCAATCTTGGCGGCGATTTCCTTGCGCATGCGGTAGCAGATCTTTTGCGTGACGCCGGTCATGAGCCAGCCCTGGACCAGGCTGCAGACAGAGCTCGCCAGATACAGGCAGAGCAAAAAGCCGAGCGTCTTGGCGATCCAGTCAAAGTCAACGTCGCCGGTGCCGTTGACCTTGGCGACCAGGCCTTCGAACAGCTTGGTCGTAACCTGGCCGAGCACCTTGGGTCCCACAATGTTAAAGATGACCGAGCACACGGCAAAGGCGACGGCGGCAAACACGGCAATCTTGTGCTGGCCGATATAGCCGAGCAGCTGCCTCATGGTGCCCTTAAAGTCCTTGGCCTTTTCGCCGCGACGCATGCCGCCCATGCGGCCCATGGGTCCACGCTGACGGGTGGGCTTGGGAATTTGGGTCTTGGTCTCGTCTGCCATTAGTGCTCGCCTCCTTCCGTAACGGCTGCAATTTCTTCTTGGGTAAGCCCCAGCTCCTCGGCGGAAAGCTGCGACTGTGCGATTTCCAGGTACGCCGGGCAGCTGCGCAGTAGCTCCTCGTGCGTGCCGGTGCCCACTACGTGACCGTCGTCGAGTACGATGATCTGGTCGGCGTGCATGATGGTCGCGATGCGTTGTGCCACGACCACGAGCGCGGCGTCGGTGACGTTTTTGGCCAGCTCCTCGCGCAGGCGCGCGTCGGTCTTGTAGTCAAGCGCGCTAAACGAGTCGTCGAACACCACGACCTCGGGCTTTTTGGCCAGGGCGCGGGCGATGGCCAGACGCTGGCGCTGACCGCCCGAAACATTGGAGCCACCCTGGCTGATGGGGGAGTCGTAACCGCCCTCGCGCTCGGCGATAAAGTCCTCGGCCTGGGCGATGCGCGCGGCCTGGTGCATGTCATCGTCGCTTACCATGTCGCCGGCAAACTTGAGGTTGCTCTTGACAGTGCCCGAGAACAGGCGACCCTGCTGCGGGATGTAACCAATGCGGCGGCGCAGTTCGGAAAGGGTCATGTCGCGCACGTCGATGCCGTCGAGCGAAATGCTGCCGCCCGTGACGTCGTACAGGCGCGGAATCAACTGCACGAGCGTGGACTTGCCCGAGCCCGTGGAGCCAATGATGCCGAGCATCTGACCGGCATGCGTGGTGAAGTTCACGCCGCTGATGACGTCGGCACGGGCATCGGGATACTGGAAGCTCACGTCGCGGAAGGTGAGCTCACCGCGCGGCGCGCTGGCCGCGGGCAGTTTGGGCGAGACAGGGTCGTTGATGCTCGTGGGGCAGGTGATGACCTCTTCCACGCGCTCGGCTGCGACCTCGGCACGGGGCAGAATGACCGACACCATGGTGAGGATCATAAACGCCATGACGATCTGCATGGTGTAGGAGATAAACGCCATCATGTTGCCGACCTGCATCACGCCGTCGGACACGCCCTGCGCGCCAAACCAGACGATAAGCACGGTGATGCAGTTCATGACAAGCATCATGAGCGGCATCATAAAGCTCATGGCGCGGTTGGTGTAGAGCTGCGTGGTCATCAGGTCGAGCGAAGCCTTGTCAAAACGCTCGAGCTCATGTTCCTCGCGGTTGAACGAGCGGATGGGCATAAGGCCGTCGAGCAGCTCGCGGGCGGTAAGGTTCACGCGGTCCACAAAGCTCTGCATCTTTTTGAACTTGGGCATGGTGAGGCCCATGAGCACGCCGACAACGGCCGAAACCGCGATGATGGCCACGGCGATGGTCCACTCCAGGCCGGTGTGGTTGGCCAGGACGCGCATAACGGCGACGATGCCCATGACGGGGGCCATCAGGCACATGCGGATAAACAGGGTTGCGGCCATCTGGATCTGCTGAATGTCGTTGGTGCAGCGGGTGATGAGCGAGGCCTGGCTAAACTTGCCCACCTCGGCCGGCGAGAAGTGCATAACCTTGTTGAAGGTCTCGCGGCGCAGGTCGCGGGCGATGGAGCAGGCGGTGCGCGAAGCCACGGCACCGGTCAGGATGGTGGCGACGAGCGAGATCAGGCACAGACCAAACATCGTGGTCGCCATGCGGCCCAGGTAGGCGTTCTGCACGTCGGCGGGGTCGATGCCCTGCGCCTTGTACTCGTCTTGCACATAGCTCACGGCGCGTTGGGTCACGATGGAGCCCGACATGGAGCCCATTTTATCCGCCATTTCGTTGGCGCCCTCGACGAGCTTGCTTTGGTCTACCAGACCGCCCTCGACACCCAGGCGCAGGCTCTTCATGGTGATCTTACCGCCGTCGGCATCAATCTGCTTTTGCATGTTCTGCGCCGCTGCGGCCTTCTGCTGCATCTCGGCGAGCTGCTCGGGCGTCATCGCCGCCATCTGCTCGGGGGTGGGCATGGCCTGGGCGGCGTCGCTGTCTTTTTCGCCGGACGTGCCGGTCATGTCGCCCATGGAGTCGGCGTCAATGCCCTGGTTGAACGAAAGTACGACAGTCTCGGGCAGGCTCATAATGTCGGCAATCTTGCCTCCATCGGCACGCTCTTCCTCGGTGCCCTTGTACGCTCGAATGCCGTTTTTGCCAGCCTTGCTAAACACGGCCTCCACAGCCTTGGCGTCCTTGGCGCTCATAAAGAGTTCGAGGTCGTCGAGCGATTCGGCGCGAATGGTGTCGGGCACGGGCGAGGCAATACCGCCTTGCTGCACGCCCACGTCGACGATGTCGCTCATATAGGTAGGCAGCGCCAGATCGGCGTTGCAGCTGATTACGATGAGTACGATAGCTGCGAGTAGTGCCAGGATATGCTTTTTAAAGAGCTTGAGAATCCTCACTCGGCATCTCTCCTTTCTTGATTGCGGTCGATAATTTCGTTGGCACGTCTAAGAAGGCGCACCATCTCTTGGGTATCTGTTTCGCCGAGCTGCTCGAGGAAAGCCGCAGTGCGGTTCTCGAATTCCCGACGTTTGATTTCGAGATCCTGGAATCCTTTGTCGGTCACCGTGACGTGCACGCGACGACGGTCGGTCTTTGAGTGCTCGCGCTCGACCCAGCCCTTGGCTTCGAGAGCGCGTAGGATATTGGCGATGCGGGCACTCGAGACCCAGGCGCGATCAGCGAGTTCGCTCGGCGTGAGCGAACCGCCGGCGAGTATGAGGGCGCGCATGACGGCCATCTCGCCGCCGAGGGCTTTGTCCGCAAAGCGCGAAATGCGCTGATGCATGCTGCCGAACTCGGTAAGGAGCTGGCGCCCAAGTTCACGGAAATCGGTATCTTCCACCGAAAACCCCTAACACTAAAAACTATTTTCGGTGAAAGATGATACCCCC